>JASEFH010000010.1:0-88239 GCA_030019205.1 Methanomicrobiales archaeon | reverse complement strand
AGGGTGTAGGGCTTCCGGCAGGGCTGGGCGCACATGCCGCGGTTCCCGCTCCTCCCACCGATGACCGAAGAGAGGAGGCACTGCCCGGAGTAGCAGTAGCAGAGGGCGCCGTGGATGAAGACCTCCAGCCCCATCCTCTCCGCCGGGATCGCGCGGGCGATCCCACGGATCTCGTCGGCGGGCAGCTCCCGCGCCAGGACCGTTCGGGCGAATCCCATGCGGGCCGCCCACTCCGCACCTTCGCGGTTGTGGATGGTCATCTGGGTGGAGGCGTGCAGGGGGAGGCGGGGAATGACCGTCCGCGCCAGCGCGGCGAGCCCGAGATCCTGGACGAGCACCGCATCCACGCCCCATCCGTAGAGGCGGAGGAGGTAGCGGAGCGCTTCGCCGAGCTCCTCGTCCAGGATGAGCGTGTTCACGGCGGCGTAAACCCGCACACCGTGGGCGTGGGCGTACCGGACCGCCTCGGCGAGCTCCACGTCGCTGAAGTTGGCTGCGAACTGGCGGGCTGAGAAGATCCTGCCGCCCAGGTAGACCGCATCCGCTCCGGCGGCGACAGCCGCCCGCAGCGCCTCGGGAGATCCCGCGGGAGCGAGGAGCTCGGGGATGGGCGGTGCCGCCGGGCTGCCGCTTCCGCTCATGCCGTCTGTCTCACGCACGGCCGTATCCTCCGATATCCCGCGGGCGTTTATAGTGCATCCCCCCCCTGAACGGTGCCCGGAGGGCTGGTGAACCAGCCCGATGCAGCGTCCTGTCTTAATGTATCTGCGGGTCTGCGGCTAATAATGTCACTGTCCGATGGCCCCAATCCGGGAGGTATCCGAATTGATCTTCTGCTCTCCTCTGCACGGATCGATCGCAGCAAGGGATACCCTTCATACCCGCATGCGATACGGTATGTCTCCTCATAGCGCCATAGCATAACGGGACACATGTGAGAGCGATGGGCTCGACTGTAAACACCGCTCGATCTTCAGTTCACCCATGCTGACCTATCGCATTTATGGGGGAGGGATCAAGAGGGGGAGAGGGGCCCCCACCCCTGCTGGAACGATAGCCTCCAGGGGCGGTTCAAGGCAACGAGCCATGCCCCCCGGGACCAAAGAGGCGGACACTCCGCCCGCGGGGGGAAGGATGGCACAAACTGCCATCATGGGGATGCACCAGCACAGGTCGCGACACCGCCGGATAAGAGCGGTATTCATGGTGGGGAACTTCCAAGAGATATCCAGGGAACGGCTTGGGCTTCGAGTGCAGTCAGTGCGGGGAGTGCTGCAGCATCATGGGACGGATGCATGCGATCAAAGAGGAGCGCAGCGACGGCGGCTTTCTCCTGCGGAACCAGTACACCGGTGAGGAGCAGTTGGTCCGCATCGATTCCGATAAGACCGATCTCTACGCCGACAGGAGCATCTTCGCGGACTGGCCCGATGCCTGCCCGTTCCTGCGGCGCGATCCCCGCGACGGGAAGGCATGCTGCACCGTCCACCGCACGCGCCCCGAAATCTGCCGCGAGTTCGGATGCTGGACCCTGCTGATCCTGGATCCGCAGGGGAGACGGGTCGGGCGCGTCATGGGTCGGGGGCACCTCTGCTCCGAGGACCCGATCTTCTCTTCGGTGTGGGAAGCGTGCGTGGGAGGCATCCGGGAGGAGGACGACGCCGTCTGGCGGGAGCGGGTTGCGTCCGTTCTGGAAGCGGCTGGATACCGGGTGCGGCAGTAGGCGGATGAGTCGTTCCCGCCTCGCGGCGGGACAACCTTTATACGCCCCATGGGCGATGGTTGGATCGCGGGACCTGTATGAAATGCTCTGCCATCAGCGGGGATCTCTTCACGCGGCACGACCTCCGGGGGCACCCCGAGAGTAACGAGCGGCTGCGTAGGGCGCTCTCCGGTCTCCCTCGGGGGATAACGGTCTACGAACCCGTGCAGGCGAGCCGCGCCGATCTGGAGCGCGTGCATTCGCCCCGCTACCTCGACTGGCTGGAGCAGCGCTGCGCTGACACAGCGCGGGTAAGCTTTCTGGATCCCGACACCTACATCACCCCCCACTCCTGCGAGGTGGCGCTGTATGCCGCGGGTTCGGCGATGGGGGCGACGGAGCGGGCGATGGACGGTGAGAGCTGTTTTGCGCTGGTCCGCCCGCCGGGGCACCACGCAGAGAAGGAGCGCGCGATGGGCTTCTGCCTGCTGAACAACGTGGCGATTGCAGCCGCTGCTGCCCTCACATCCGTTGACCGTGTGGCGATCGTCGACTGGGACATCCACCACGGCAACGGCACCCAGCAGGCGTTCTATGGCTCGAACCGGGTGCTCTACTGCTCCGTCCACCAGTGGAACGCGTTCCCCCTCACAGGGCAGGCGGAAGAGCGGGGCTATGGCGATGGGACGGGTTTTACCATCAACGTGCCCCTCTCCGCCGACGCCGGCGGAGCGGACTACGCGCTCGTCTTCGCGGAGATCTTCGCGCCGGCGATCGAACGCTTCCGTCCCGATCTCCTCATCGTCTCGGCCGGGCAGGACATCCTCCACGACGATCCCCTGGGCGGCATGCAGGTCCGCCCGCGGGATCTGGCGCACCTCACCCGTCTCCTGCGGGACGCAGCATCGCTCCCGCTCGCCCTGGTGCTGGAGGGGGGCTACGGCCCCTCCCACGGGGAGGCGATCTCCCAGATCTTCCGCGGACTAGCGGGAAAGGTCGAACAACCGGAGGAGGATCGGCCCTGCAGGGAGAGCACGCGGGATATGGTCAGGCGGATCCGCCGCACGCACTGACGGAGCGGCAGCAGGAGGACACCGCAAACATCGGGCAGCCCCGTGCACGGAACGGGAGGAGAAAAGGCTCATCAGGGAGCGGATCCAACGTTCTGTTGTGCCGGAACTGAACGTGGATATCGGGGGGAGACCGGGGCGGGACTGCCGAGGTTTCTGCGAGTACTGCTACTTCAAGCACGCGAAGGACATGCCGCCGTTCGGCTGCCGGTACTGTCCCCCCTACCGTGTGGGCTGCGACTACTGCACCCGCAGCGTGAAGGAGCAGTACAGCGGGTTCAAGGAACTGCGGGAGATCGCCGATGCGGTGCTGGTGCAGCTCCAGAGGCTGGACGGAGACCTCGCCCGCATCACCATCAGCGGTGGAGGCGATCCCAGCTGCTACCCCCGGTTCCGGGACCTCGTGGAGCTCCTGGGGAGCATGGAAGCCCCCCTCCACATCGGCTATACCAGCGGCAAGGGATTCGACGATCCGAACGTCGCGCGGTTCCTCGTCGACAACGGACTGTCGGAGGTCTCGTTCACGGTGTTCTCGGCCGATCCCGACCTCCGGCGGACGTACATGCACGATCCCACGCCGGAGGTCTCGCTCGCCGTCCTGGAGGACCTCATGGGGGAGATCGAGGTCTACGCGGCGGCGGTCGTGATTCCGGGCGTGAACGACGGCGAAGATCTGGAGAGGACCTGCGCCTGGCTGGAGGAGAGGGGCGCGAAGGGGCTGATCCTGATGCGGTTCGCCAACGCCGCGGAGCAGGGGCTGATCCTGGGGAACGCCCCGCTGATCCCGGGTCAGCGGACGCATACGGTGGAGGAGTTCCGCTCCCTCGTCACCGATCTCGCGGGGCGGTTCACGATGAAGATCAGCGGAACCCCGCTCTGGGATCCCGAGATCGGCTCTCCCTTCGCCATCCTGCAGGAGGCGGATCTCCTGGCTCTGCTGCCACGGGCGGCAGGAAGGGCGACCGTCGTGACTGGCAGCATCTCCGCCCCCTGCGTGCGGCAGGTGCTCGATGCCCGCGGCTTCTCCGGGCGGGTCCTGCCCGTAAGAAAGGAGATCGCCTGCCTCATCACGCGGGACGATTTGAAGGAGATCGATCTGACGGATCTGGAAGAGACGGTCATCCTCCCCGGGCGTGCGTTCGTCCACATCCGCGAGGCGGAGGAGATTCTCTCCGCGGACGGCGTGCAGCGGACCGTGGTGCGGGGGCCCGAGACCCTCACCGCGGACGGGGAGCGGAGCATGGGGATGACGCGACTGCAGGTGCTGGAGCTGGAGATGGAAGGATTCGCCGCGCTGATCCGCACCATCAACCAGTACGGCGTATCCTGACCGCGAGCCTTTTTAACGGCGGGCAGCATACTCCTCTCATGGTCACCAGGAAACGGCGCCGCGTGGGACGGCCGGCCCGCAGGATTCTCTGCCAGTGCCCGCAGTGCGAGAGGATCGTGGAGAAGGGAAAGAACGTCCCCTGCAGCGCCATGCGATGCCCGGTGTGCGGGATTCCGCTGCGGGAGGCAGAGGCGGCATAGGCCTCATCTCTGGAGCCAGCGGAGCAGGCCCGGGTGCTGGTCGCGATGGAACAGGCGGGCATCCTCTTTTACGGTGCGGATATCCTCGACGGTGAAGATGGCGTCCGGGTAGTTGCGGTTCAGGATGGCGACCAGTTCCGATAGTTCGCTCCGCGGCACGAGCACGAGCAGGACGGAGACCGGCGAACCGAAACTGCCGCTCCCCTCGAGGCGGGTGATCCCGAACCCCCTCTCGCGGAGCTCCAGCATCATCGGCTCGGGTCTGTTCCGCGTGATGATCCGCACGACCGCGTTCCCGACCCGGAGGTAGTTCTCCAGGTCGATCCCGAGCATGGTCCCGATGGCATAGCCCGCGATGTAGGCGGCGATGCCCGGGATATTGGTGAGGTGCGTGATGACGAGCCCGGTCGAGAGCAGCCAGACCGCAATCTCCCCCGTTCCGATCCCGGCGGCGAGCCGCTTGAACCCGCGCGCCACGTAGACCTGCCGCACCGTCTTCAGGCAGGTCTCGACGATCCGGGCTGCCAGGATCAGCCCGGGGAGCAGAATCCAGTCGTAGACAAACAGGTCCACCGTGCACCGCCAGTGCATCCCGCCGGATGCTGTACCTGACTCTGGCATCCGCACGTATGAACCATCGTCTTTTAATCCGTCACTCGCGGGGGGTCAGGTCACCGCAGATCTCAAGAAGGGTGTCGGTCAAGATCCGCGCCGCAGCCCGGGCGGGGCTCGTCGCCGGAATGTCGGCGATCGGCATGCCATGGAGATCGGCCTCCAGCACCGCGGGATCCTCCGGAATCCAGGCGATCGGCCGCAGGCGGACGGAGGGTACGGCTGCGGCATCCTCCCGATAGCGGTTGAAGACCAGGAACATCCGGCTCTCCGCGAACCCCAGGGAGGCGGCGATCTCGCGGATCCGGTCCGCCGTCCGCAGCCCCCGGACCCCGGGATCGCTCACGATCAACAGGACGTCGGGCCGGCCCACCGTGCCCCGGCTGAAATGCTCCATGCCGGCTTCGGTATCGACGACGACGAAACGGTACTCCTTCTCCAGCGTCTGCATGGACTCCCGGAGGAGGTTGTTCGCGAAGCAGTAGCAGCCGCTCCCCTCCGGCCTGCCCATCGCCAGGAGGTCGACGCCCCCGGACTCGACGAGCACCTGGCGGAAGCGGTAGCGGACGTAATCGGTCCGCGACATGCCGGGGGGGATGCTCTTTGTGAAGGCGTCCTCCCGCATGCTCCCGAGCGTCTCGCGGACGGTCAGACCCAGCGCTTCGTTGAGGTTGGCGTTGGGATCGGCATCCACGGCGAGGATGGGCGTCTGGCAGGCGTCTTTCAACGATGCGATGATGAGCGAGGCGATCGTGGTCTTCCCCGTCCCGCCCTTCCCGGAGACGGCGATGCGGCAGGGGCGGGGGGTCATGCCGACTCCCCCCGCACCCGGCGCGAGAGCCCCGCCGTCATCTGCATGATGGCTTCCGCACCCTCCTCGTCGGCAAAGCGGATCCCGCAGGTCGGCGTGATCAGGGACTGGGAGAAGAAGAGTTCGTCGTCCACGTACTCGCAGACCTGTTGTCGGATCGCCTGGAATCTCTCGTAGAGCGACGCCTCGGTCTCCTGGCGGAACACCTGGTATTCCGCGGGCACGATCCCCCAGGCGATCGCCCCGCCCCCCTCCAGAAACCCGGCGATCTCGTCGGCGTAGAGCAGGAACTCCCGCGCCGTGGTGTAGGCGTCGAACGAGATCAGTGCCGGCCTCAGGGAGATCAAAAACCCCCAGTCGGTGTTGGAGCAGCAGTGCACCCCGAGCCCCCCCTTCAGGAGGGAGGCGGCATCCTGGAACACCGCCGCCACCGCATCGGCGTCGATGGGCACCACGGAGGAGCCGAGAGCCGCCAGGTAGGGCTCGTTCAGCACGACCAGGGTCTCGGGGACGCTTGTCCGCTCCCGCATCGCCGCCTCGTACCAGCGGGCCCGCAGCGCGATCAGCTTCCCGAGCATATCGGCCCAGAGGGAGTCGTAGAAGAGCGGGCGTTTGGCGCAGTCCGTCACCTGCATCCCGAAGGTGACCGCCCCGGTTGCCTGGCACTTCAGGATCTGTGCGTCCTTCAGGTCCCGCTCCAGCATCGCGTGGAACCCCGAATTGTACTCCGGGGTGGCCGGGTAGTTGCGGTAGTCCCCCTCCACAAAGTCCTGGTAGACCTGCTCCATCGCAGCGGAGTGGTCGAGGCGGGTGTCCACGTAGAGCCGCCCCTCTCGGAGAATCCGACCGGGGAGCTGGGCGGATTCTGAGAAGACGATCCCCTCCAGCAGCCCGCGGCCGGGAAGCGTCGGGGCGTAGGGGAAGCGGGGGAATGCGGCGAGCACGGCGTCGCAGGCAGCGGGTGGGTCACGGTGGGGGAGCGCCCCGACGCCGCTCGCGAGCGAGTTCGGCGGGGATATGTTCTCAGCCATGGGGTCGCACCACCTCCCGTCGCAGGCGGCACGCCTCGAGCATCGCCTGCACACCGGGGAAGAGGGCGAGGTCGGTGTGGGGCAGGAAGCAGCTGCTGGTGTAGCGGTCCATGAACGAGGGATCGGCGTTCAGCTCGATGTAGGCGATCTTGAACGCGATCTCGTCCAGCACCAGGCGGCGGTCCCGGTTGATCAGGGCGATGTTCGCGCCCTCCAGTGCTCCGTTGCCGATGTTCTGGATCCGATCGAGCGGGATCTCCGGTATCAGCCCGATCGTGACGGCGTTCTGCTTGTTGATGTAGTTGCCGAACGCCCCCGAGAGGTAGAGGTGCTGGATATCCGCCAGCGTGATGCCCGCCCCCTCGATCAGAGTCAGACAGGCGGCGAGCACCGCCGCTTTGCTCATGATCAGGTTCTTGATATCGTTCTCCGTGACGACGATGTCCTTTCCCGCATCGGTCTCCTCCTTGAACGCCACCACGAACTCGGGGTAGTACGGCCCCTTCCTCACCCGCGGGTGGTCGATCCGGGTGTCGATCAGGCCGGTGCGGTCGATGACGCAGGCGCGGAGGAGTTCGGCGGGAAGGTCGATCAGGGCCGAGCCGCAGAGGCCCCGGGGTTTGGCGCCGTTGATGGTCGCGTAGGTGACGTCGAGCGTCTCCCGGTCGACCTCGATCCGCTCGATCGCCCCCGGGTTTGCCCGCATCCCGAAGAGCACCTCCCCGCCCTCGAGAGCCGGCCCCGCGGCGCCGGCGGCGGAGAGCATCCAGTCGCTGTTCCCGAGGACGACCTCGAAGTTGGTGCCGATGTCGATCAGGAGAGAGACGTCCTCGCTCTCGCCCATGCCGCAGGTGAGGATATCGGCGATGATGTCCCCGCCGATGAAGTTGGAGACGGCGGGGAAGGTATAGACGCCGGCGGCGGGGTGGACAGCGATCCCCAGCCGCCCGGCGGCGGCGTAGATCGATCGCCTGACCACCGGCACGTAAGGCTCGGCGATCATGTAGGAGGGGTCGATGGAGAGCAGGAGGTGGGTCATCACGGTGTTCCCGGCGATCTCCACCTCATAGATGTCCTCCATGTCGATGCCGGCGCTGTCCGCCGCGCTGCGGATGGCGATGTTGATGCTCTCCGCCGCCAGCTGCTGCAGGCGGGAGAGCCCGCTCTTCTGCGCGTAGTTGACCCGCGAGAGGATATCCTCCCCGCAGCCGATCTGGCGGTTGTAGGTCGAGCCGGTGCCGGCGACGGAGCCGTCGATGAGGCTGCGGATCGTGGCGGCGATCGTGGTGGTGCCGAGGTCCACCGCCGCCCCGTAGAGGCGCTCTGTCGTCCTGCCGCTCTCCAGGTTGATCAGGCGGTAGCCGCCGGGGACGATCGCCACCGTCGCCGTCACCTTCCAGTCGCTGCTCCGCAGCAGCTGCGACATGCTGCGGAGCATGTCCAGGGGGGCGAAGATCTTCGTCGCCTTCGGCCCCCCCTGCCGTTCGATCCCCCAGAGCAGGCGCGTCAGGTCCGGCGAGGGATCCTCGAGCGTGGGCGGGGTGAGCTCCAGGCAGTACTTTCGCACGGACGGGCAGAAACCGGTGCGGAGGCAGAGGCTCTCCACCAGGATCTTCTGCTCCTGGATAAGGGATGTGTCCGGCACCAGCACCAGCATGTCCGTCGAGACCTCCGCCTGGCACGCCAGGCACGCCCCCCGCTCCACCTCCTCGGGGGTGAAGAAGATGGCGTACTTCTCCCTGTCTAATGCGAAGTAACCGTCTTTCACGTAGACGATGCACTTACCGCACTTCCCCTTGCCGCCGCAGACCACGTTCATGTTGAGTCCGGCCTGCTGGGCGGCGTCCAGGATGGTTGCGCCCCGCTCGACGCTGACCTTGCGGTAGCTGGGGAGGAAGGTGACCGTCGGCATCTACACCCCCGTCTCCAGGAACTCCGCGATCTCCGCCGCGTCCCTGGGGCCCACGACGACCTTCCATCCGCTGGCATCCTCAATCCGCCCGGAGAGCGGTGCGGCGTATCCCGGTATCACCAGGGTGCGGTGCTTCACCACATCCCCGACACCGAACTTCTGCAGCGCCCCGGCGACCACCGTCTCGTTCAGTTTCCCGGCGGCGACGGCGGTCAGGACAGACATCCCCTCGGTGTCCACCACCAGGAGGTGGCAGGCGATCCGTCCGCTCTCCAGGTAGCCGAGCACCGTGAAGTAGGTGAGCGAGAAGTTCACCGTGAGCAGCACGGGGGCGTTCTCGTCGGGGTTGTTCACCCGGTAGAGGCCCGGGGCGACCTGGATGGGCTTCTGGGGGTCGGTGTAGATGTTCTGGCGGAGGATGAGCGCCGGCAGGCGGGATGCGGCGTCCAGCGGGTCGGTGACGATCACGGAGGCGTACTTGAGGATCCCGAGCGCGATCGCCGCGTCCTGGATCCCCGTTGCGGAGGCGTCCAGGAAGATGGGGTAGCCGAGCGCCGGCGCCGTCCGCGCGAGGGCGCTCCTGCGGATGGCGGTCGCATCCCGCAGGTAGTCCTGGAGCGTGGCCGGCGCGGGGTCCAGGACGAGCTTCTCAACGCCGAGGGCGCCGCACTTCTGCGTAAGATTGGCGAGCTCTTCGAGCGTCGCCCCCCGCACCGAGAGCGGGCAGCCGAACTTCATCGCGAGGCGGCACATCTCCTCGTAGGTGCCGGCCGTCGCGCCGTGGAGGAGCGGGCGGTAAGCCCCGCAGTGCTCCAGGCCCCGCTCCTGGGCCGCGGGGTCGTCGGCCATCAGCACCTCGGGCAGGCTGGCCAGATCTTCGACGGTCGCAAGGGTCTCCCCGAACCGCTCGGGGGAGAGGCTGTCGTTGGCGATAGCCACGCCGTTGATGGAGAGATCCTGTCCGATCCGCGTGTAGATCTCCTTCTCCACCCGCTCCAGGACCGAGCGGATCCGATCGCGGGGCCAGAGATCGGAGATGCGGAACATCAGAGCGGGGGGATGGTAGAAGGTCTTCTCGTGGCGGTACATTACCGTCTCCTCCCCGAGAACGATCGAGCGCTCCCCTACGCCGATCTTCACCCGCTGGATGGGCGGGCGTGTGACCGCTCCCAGGCTCCTCTTCGTCTCCTCGTCAATGTATGGACAGTCCTCGATCCCGACCTTACCGGAGGCGATCTTCATGGCGAAGGCCATGCAGGTGGGATATCCGCACTCCTTGCAGTTCTTCTTCGGGAGCATCTTGTAGATGTCGAGCGCTTTCAAGGCCATGGCTCCCCCTCCTTCGGCACCGACGCTCCCCGCAGAGCGGCAAAACTCTCTTTCAGACGTGGAATCGTCGCCGGATGGCGGACGCAGACGATGTCCGCACCGGCGACGGCGGCGGAGAAGCAGGTGTAGAACTCCCAGTTCACGGCCATCTCCATCCTGTCGGCCGCTTCCCGCACCTCCTTCACGTTCATCGAGTCGATCGCGCTGCTGATCATCGGCATCGCGAGATCAGCGTCACCCTTCAGGGCGGCATGGCGGATCCGCTCCATGACCGAGTAGGAGTACTCGAAGCCGTAGCCGAGCGCCCCCGTATACGGATCGATCACGATGCGGTCGTGGGGCACCCCGATCTCCCGCAGCAGGATGTTCAGCTGCTTCGCCAGGTTGATGTCGATCGGAGACTGGGCGATGAGGGCATGGTTGTAGGCGAGCGCCGCCGCGGCGACACTGCGGTAGCGGTCCGCCTCCGCGGTGCCCAAAAGAAGCCTCTCGCCCTCCCCCGCCTCGGCGCAGGTGCGGAAGACCTCGCTGTCGATGGAGGGCTCGTCGCTCCCCTCGATGATCAGGGGAAGCCCCGTCGCCGAGAGCACCGCCTCCACCGTGCGGCGGAGGGAGGCGAAGTCCCCGAACCCCCGCCGCCGCGTGCTGGTCAGGTAGAGCCGCACGAGATCGGCGCCGTACTCTTTCTCCGCGGCGGCGGCCCAGGCGGGCGGATCCCGGGCGGTATCGCCCACGTAGTCGGTTACGATAGCGGGCCAGAGGTCGATATCGTCGCAGATCTCGAGCGCGATCAGCGGCAGGGGATTCCCCGCGGGCGGCTCCGAGAGGAAGGCGAGACCGCTCTCCCCGCCGATCGCGTACGATCGCGTTCGGGTTCCCCCTTCCGCCCTCGTCGCCCCCAGGATCACCCGATCGATGCTGCCACTCCACTCTTCCTTCTGTGCAGACTCCATAGGCATCCTCACAGCAGCGGCTCCATGGAGAGGGCGGGATGATCCACCTTCTCAAGGAACGCCGTCAGCTCCTCTATTGTGGTTGCCACCGTCTCGTCCGCGATCCTGTCGAAGAGATCGGGCAGACCGATCTCTTCCAGGCGCTTCTTCAGGCGGTCCGCGAGCTCCGCTTTGAGCTGGGAGGGCATCCAGACGAGCCGCTTTGTACCCTCTTCGGCCTGGAAGAAGCGGTCGCTCAGGATGAACGCCTTCGAGATGCCGGCAAACCCCGGCGTCTGGGCGCCGCCGCCGATGGTCCCCGCGAGCGTGGAGAACGTCATCCCGGAGGGTGTCTCTCCCGTGTACTCCCGGTTCACCACCATGATCCCGTTCACCTCGGGCAGCACCACGGCGATGCACTCGAAGCAGCCGCAACAGGTCATCGGGGACTCCATGAGGCTGTAGAGGGAGCAGCGCTCGACCTCCCCGTGGGAAGCCTTCCGGACGAAGCGGTTGATTCCCTCGTACTCGCCCCGCAGGGCGTCGATCGCCTCCCCCTTCTCCACCGGCTGGTTCGCGCCGGAGGGTGAGATCTCGTAGGCGGTGCGACCGTCCAGCCAGGTGATTGCCCCGCAGAGGGCGGAGCGCTCCGGCGTGATGATGCAGACGTGGTTCGGCGCAAAGGTCTGGCAGAGGGTGCAGGAGTAGTAGGTGTCCACGTCCTCGTCCGTCATCCCGCGGATGCGGGCGTCCCGCGCATCGTAGATCGTCTCCGCCTCCTGCATCGCCGCGAGCACCTTCTCGCGGTCGGTGATGATGGTCACCTCCACCCGATCCAGCAGATCGGGGAAGTCCATCTTGAACTTCGCGCCGATCAGCCTCCCCAGGTGCTCCATGCGGAGCCCGCCTTTAACAACGTCTTTCGAGATCCGCACCCAGATGAGGTTCCGCTGGGCGACGTGCCAGGTCCCCTCGCCGTAGTTGACGAAGTTGTGGATGCGCCGCTCCAGGACCGGCTCGAACTCCCTGCGCATCCGCTCGCCGCCCACATTGACGATGATGCCCAGGGGGACGGCGGACCCCGCCTGCATCTGGTCGATATCCGGGCCGATGACGGTCACCTGGCCATCCGTGATCTCCTCGACAGGCCGCATCCGCAGGAGCTCGAACGCCGGCGATCTCCCCCCGCCGAACTCCACGTACATCTCCTCCTTGCGGATGCTTTTTCCCTCGAACGCGGGGGAGCAGGCCATGGGGATCGGGATGGCGGTCACCTTCACCTTGATCCCCCGCAGCTCCATACCGTGCTGGACCGCCTCCTCGGCGCCACTCCGTATCCAGGCTCCGCCGCTGTAGTCGTCCACCGAGAGGATGGGGATCCCCAGGATGCGGAGCGCATCGATGAATGCGATATCCTCGTCCGAGAGACCTGAGAAGGCGATCGCGATGGCGCGGGCCCGCTCCTGCGCGTAGCCGACCAGTCTTCCGGCATCCCCGGGCGGAACTCCGCCGAACATCATCGCCACACGGGCGAGAATGTCTGCAAAGTGCACTCCGTGCAGGGGCGTCGGGCCGAGGGGCACCAGGCGGTAGTCGAGGCCGACTCGGACTCCAGCCGCCTGCAGCCCGGCGACGATATCGCCGGCGAGGAATGTGAGCATGAACTTCTCCTGGAGCTCCCGGCACATGGCGGCCGCCGCGTCCACCCGTGCGGGTCTGCCCACGAGCAGGGCCAGCCCCAGGATGCTCCCGTCCACCAGGGTGTAGCCGAGTTTGCGGATGGCCGTATCCGGAACAAAACCGGTGTAGGGCTCCGGCAGACCGCCCTGCGCCGCCGTATCCCGGGCGACCAGCGCCTCCGCCGCCACGAGGGGGTTGTTGTTCGAGCGCCGGTACGCCTCCCGTGCCGCCTCAGCGTCTTTTACCTCCATCCCCGTGATGGCATACGCGATGGGAAGATGGTACGCTGTGCCTTCGTAGCCGAGCCGCCCCCGGACGGACTCCATGCGCGCACCGAGGCTTGTATTCCCTCTCTCAATGGATTGGTCGAGTCCTGGCATCGTCATTTACTCCTTACCAGTCAGGAAACCTTCCATATATATACACGTGCTCTAAAACACCATCAGTCTTTGTGCGCTCCGCCGGCGACGCGCGGGCGGTTTTGCCGGACGGTCTCTCTAAGGAGGGCGGGATTCGTCTGCGGGGCGAGGGGGCCGGCCCCCGCCCGTGCCGGTAAATGATAAATCGCTTCGGGCTTCATCCGATGCTGCTGCACCGAGGAGGAGAGATGATCGAGACAACGGAGACAGAGTCCACAGCGATGGTTGAACGCACGCTTCTGGCCCCGAGGGTGCTGGCGGGCAGCCGGCTGATCGGGAGCGGGATCCGCAATCCGGCGGGAGAAGACCTCGGCACTATCGAGGAGATCATGATCGACGTCGTCAGCGGCAGGATCGTCAATGCCGTGCTCGCCTACGGCGGCAGTATCCTGGGAGGAGCCAGGTACTTCGCGGTTCCCCGGGCGTCGTTCATGATGCGGCCCGGTACGAACTACGGGATCCTGGATGTCCCGAAGGAGGATCTGGACAACTCGCCCGGCATCAACCGGGCCGAGCTGCCCATGACCCAGAACGTGACCTGGATCGTCGAGGACAGGACCCGCGTGGTGAAGCCGGCCGCCGCCCCCGTCGAACCGCTCTCCGGCAGCGACATCATCGGGCTGAGGAGGGGCGGCGGACCCCGGGATGAGACGCCTGCGAAGGTGGGTGTGGGGGTGACGGAGCCGGTCCGCGCCGTGGCGCCGGGAATACCGGAAGAGGGGAGGCGGAACGAGTAGAGCATCTTGCGGGCGACGGAACGGTAGTGCGGAAGGCCCCCTGTTCCCCGATCCCGCGGGCATCAGGGGATGCGCAGGAATCTCTCCACTACCCACTCGTTCCGCACCTCGGGGTGGAACATCACCCCGTAGAGCGGCCGCCCGGGATGCCGCATCGCCTGGATGCCGCCGTCCGAGACGGCGAGCACCCGGAACGTCCCGGGGGGGCGCACGGAGTTGCGGTGCAGTGCATACCCCTCGAAGGTCTCCTTCCCGTCGAAGAGGGGGTCGTCCGCGGTGCGGTGGATCCGGATCATCCCGATCTCGCACCCCGGCTCGACGGCTCCGCCGAATGTCCGGGAGATGACCTGCATGCCGGCGCAGATGCCGAGAAGGGGGCGGGGAAAGTCCAGCATCCAGCCGAACGCCTCCGGAGACGCTGCGAAACCGTCGTCCTTCAGCGCCGTCCCGCAGAGGATAACCCGTTCCGCCTCCTCCCGGTCGGCATCCCGCACATCGATATAGTGGCGGACAGTGCACGGGACTCCCGCCCGTCGCACGATGGCGGCGATCGGGTCGACGAACTCGTACCGGGATAGAGAGTCCCGGCGGTAGCAGAGGTCGAGGACGAGGATCATTTCTCCACCAGCCGCGCCTCCCTGATGCGGTAGAGGCCGTTGTAGTTGCGGTACGTCCTCTCCGCCGAGAGGATCTCGATCCTTTTCTTGAAAAACGGTGCATCCAGGACGAACGTCTCGTACTCCCCGCCCTCTCCGGTGAGGGTGACGCGGTGTTTCTCTGCGATGCCCTTCAGATCGGAGAGTGCCCGCGCATCGATGCGGCGGCCCAGCCAGGAGGCGTCGAATGGGCAGGAGTATACTCCCGCTATCAGGGGTGAGAACCCGGAGGCGATCAGCTCCTCCATGTACGCCTCCGGGTCCGCATGCCAGAGGGGGTTGAAGCTCCAGAGGCCGAGAGCATGGCAGATGCGCTGGATGCGGGTCGCCTGATAGACCGAGAGGATCGCACCGCTGACGACCCCTTCTATCCCGTGCTCCTCCCGGGCGGTCTCGATCGCCCGCTTCAGGTCTGCCAGTTCCCTCTCCTTCTCGCCGCGCGTCTCCTCCTGCACCAGCGGGAGAGCGGCGGCTTCTGCCTGCAGCTCCACCAGGCGGACGTTGGGCGTATGGAACATGTAGCTCTCCGGGTTCGCGGATACGACAGTGATGAGGCAGGCTACGTGCTCTTTCTGCATCGCCCTGTGGCAGGCGAAGAGGGAGTCCTTCCCGCCGGAGACGAGGGCGCCGAGCTGCATGGGCGGGGATGGATCCTGCTGGAATGGCGGCATCTGTGCCATACGTAATTATCCTGTCACCCCATAAGCCGATCTTCCGGCGATTGAAACAGAATCGGATCTGTCGGAATCCTCACCAGGAGTATGTCAGCGGCTCTCTGATGTTCTCAGGGCGAGAGCCCCGCCCCTTATCCCCCTTCGTGCGATAGGATGGCTTCTTCCCCGTCATTCAGTGTCCGAGCCTGTCGCACGATTCCCTTCCCCTCTCCAAGGGGGAGGGAGGTCGGCTCTCTCAGGGCTGCGGGGAAGAATCGTCGACGGGTTCTCCCCGGGATCGGTGCAGAAATACGCCGGAGAGTGCTGTCACAGAACCCAAAAATCCTCCCTGCGTGCGAGTGACGGTACGCGGCATCCTCAGCGGCATTCGGAAGAACAGGTGCCGGGACGCCCCGCATCCCAAAGATACGATCAGAAGAAGGGGGAGGGCGTTCACTCCTCCCGCATCGCGCCCCGGAACTTCTCCTCCATCCCCGGCGCCTCCGGGTTCATGGCGTGCACGGTCTGTATATGCTCCGCCACCCTCTTCAGGAGTTCGTCCTCTCCCTCTGCTGTAATCTCATGCTCGCACGCAAGACCGAGATCGGCGCACCGGATTGTCATCACCATGGCCAGTCACCGGGGGTGGGAATGGCATGAATCCTATAAAAAACCTTTCCTGCGACGGGCCCGAAAGTCCGCCGCAGGCGGCGATGACCGGCCTGCTTCGCAATCACGGGTTGGACTTCCGCCAGCACTCTCTGTACTGTTTCCCCGGACCGCGCCAGCGGGATAACCCGACTCATTGGATTGAATCTGCAGGGGAGGGGGGCTGGCCGAATCTGGTTCTCTGGCCAGAGAGCGTCCCGCTCATTCCCGCAGCAAGCCCGCTGCATCTGATGGGATTTCATCGTACGGCATTCCAGGCACATCTCCGCCAATCCTCTGCAATCGCCCTTCTCCTGGTGGGAGTATGGGGGAGTTTGCACGCGGCCTTTCTGTGCCGGCCGATTTCATGTACCGGGAGTATCGCAACTACAGAGGGGAGGACTCGGAATAGCCCTTTTCGACCCGTCTTTCCAGGCTATCGTACTATCGGGGGAAGGAAGGCGGGGGGAGGGGGAAAGCCCCCTCCCCTTCTCGACCTCCCCCCTATTGGTGCGATATAGCCTGGATTGGATCTCTCCAGGGGCATCCCTTCAGCGCGGCGGTCGGGATCGTGACGGCGATCCCATGGGGGCGTACCATCCCCTCCCGGGGATACCGCGAGATGCACAAATTCCTGCAATGCCGGGAGTATCCATCTTCTTCGGTTCCGGAAATGCTCCGTTCCGCCTCTCAAGAGGCCTGATCCTCTCCCTGCAGGCAGGCATACGCATCCGGTAGGACGGAAGGGAGGGGGAACGCACGTTGGGGGTGCCGGGATGCCTTCAGCGTTCTCACGTCCTCATCAGCGGAGCCCGCCAGTCGTTTCGGAAGGCGCGTTTGAGGATGGCGAGCACGTCGACGACGGTGATCCGCATCCCCACCCGGCTCGCATTCCGGCGGAACACCTGCATGTCCCGGGGCCAGAGCATCTGGCCCCGCATGACTTTGTCCAGCACCTCCCTCTCCCGCACCATCCAGGAGAACGCCTCGAGCACGGCGGATGAGTAGGCGTGCGGGTCCGACTCGTGCGCCAGGTACAGCGTGGCGCATCGAAGGGCATTGGTGATCCCCTCCCCGGATAGGGGTGAGACGGTGCCGATCGACTCCCCGACGCCCCAGACCGGACATCCGAACTCCGACTCGGGCACCGTGTGCGGCAGGGCGCCTGCCGGACCGGATATGCGGAGGCGGGAGCGGCAGCCGCAGATGCGCTCTACCGAATCTCCGGCGGCGATTCCCGATCTCTCCAGCATGGCAGCGGCGTCCTCTTCGCGGTCGGAGAGGCAGGCGCTGCCCAGGTGGGAGGTGCCATCCCCCAGGGGGAAGAGCCAGGCCCCTCCCACGGGGCCGAAAGTGAAGACGATGGTGTCGTTCGGGTGCGCGGGGATCCTGGCACGGTACTGGACGGTGCTGCAGATGAGATCCGGATCCCGCGTCGGAGGCAGGCAGGCCCGGGCCGCCCCGCTGCAGTCCAGGATGCGGTCGTAGCGGTTCTTCGGGATGCGTCCATGGACGATCTCCGCGCCGGAGAGGAGATCCTCGATGAGCCCCGGCTTATCGATCAGGAAGAGCTGATCCGCAGGCAGGTGCCGCCCCCCGAATATCACCGTGTGGATACGGTTGGTGACGTAGGTCTCCGGCTCCAGCCCGACGCTCCGCACGAGCGGGAAGAACTCGTGCCCCACCCCCCAGGCGCAGGAGTGAATCCCGCAGGCGGTCCCCTTCCGCCCGTCTTCGTAGATGTCCACGGATCTCCCCTGCGCCGTGAGCGCCCGGTAGAGCCAGGCGCCGCTCACTCCGGCGCCGGCGATGGCGATACGTTCAGGGATACCGCTCATGGGGCTTCCCTCCGCTGCCGCATATGCACGGTCTCACCTCACCTCAGCGGGATCTCCGCCGCCCCCGCCCGCCTCCGGGAGCGGCACGCCTTCCGCATCGCCTCTGTTCGAGCCCCCGCTGTCATACCTGTCAGGAATATTCACACCCCTGCAGGCGTATATAGGTATTGGCAGCGACCGCCGGCACGGTTCCCGGATCGGAAGCCCCCCCGAGGATCCTCCGGTTCATCGCTCCGGTGAATATTCACCGGAGCGATGAAAGGGTTCTGTTCGCGGATCCGGCACATTCCAGGGCGTCCAGG
Organism: Methanomicrobiales archaeon; assembly: GCA_030019205.1. Classification (NCBI taxonomy): domain Archaea; kingdom Methanobacteriati; phylum Methanobacteriota; class Methanomicrobia; order Methanomicrobiales; species Methanomicrobiales archaeon. The sequence goes on along the minus strand of JASEFH010000010.1, from coordinate 70,377 downwards.
CACTACAATTAATACACCTGGCCTCAATTATTCAGGTAGTACAGGAGATGCCATCCCGATGTTATCGCTCCTACTGGTCGGCGATGACCAGGAGTATCTGGATGCCGCCCGCCTCTGGCTGGAGAGGGTATGCGGTTTGGCAGTGACCATCTCGAACTCCGCTATCGGGGCGCTCGAGCTGCTGCGGGAACGGGCGTTCGATGCCATACTCGCGGAGCAGGGGACGTGCGGGATGGACGGGCTCTCGCTCCTCCGGGAGGCGCGGCTCCTGGACAGGGGGATCTTCGAAGCCCTGCTGGTGGAGGAGGGCAGCGCAGAGACGGCCATTGCCGCGATCAACAGCGGCGTGAACTATTATATCCTGAAGAGGGGCAATCCGCGGCAGCAGTTTGCCGGGTTCAGAGCAGCGCTGCATGCAGCACGAGATCCTGCCCGTAGCGTGCGGGGGGAGGGGATGGCGCCCCTCCGGAACTGCGGGAGGGAGATGATCTTCACCTGGATGATGGATGCGGCCCCCTACGGATGCTACATCGTGGATATCCGTACGGACATCGTCCTCCACTGCAACGACCGCTTCCTCGAAATGATGGGCATGGCTCACCTGCGATCGATGCTGGATCGCGGGGAGCTGAAACACGGGGATCTGATCCGGGCCTGGCTCCCGATGGTCGCCGACCCCGCGACCTTCATGGCCGCATGCGGACCCCTCCCCTCCGGGGAGCACAGGACCTGCATCGAGGACGAGATCGCTCTTCGAGACGGCCGGCTCATACACCGATTCTCGGCCGAAATCCGAAACTGCGGGGATCGCTGCCACGGGAGATTCTACCTCTTCTCGGATGTCACGGGGCAGAAAAGAGCGGAGAGAGAGCTGCAGACCTACCAGCGGCGCCTAGAAGATCTGGTCGAAGGGCGCACGCGGGAGCTCCAGCAGATGGTCGAGCAGCTGGTCCGGGAGGTGCAGCAGCGAAAGGAAGCGGAGGAGCAGCTGCACCGATACGCGCGGGACCTCCAGAGGAGCAACGAGGATCTGGAGCGGTTCGCTTACGTGGTCAGCCACGACCTCCAGGAGCCGATCCGCATGATCGTCAGCTATGCGCAGCTGCTGCAGCGTCGGTACGGCGGGAGGCTGGATGCGGATGCCGACGATTTCATCGGGTTCATCGAGCAGGGAGGGCGACGGATGCAGGCGCTGGTCACCGACCTGCTCGCGTATTCACGTATCAGCACGCAGGCGCAGCCGCTCCAGCCGACGGACTGCACTGCCGTTCTCCGGGAGGTTCTGGAGGGTCTCCGCCTCCAGATCGAGGAGGTGCACGCCGAGGTCGCCTGGACCCCCCTGCCCACGGTTGTGGCCGACGCCTCCCAGCTCCGCCAGGTCTTCCAGAACCTGATCGAGAACGCGATCAAGTTCCGGCGGGAGGGCGTGCCACCGCGGGTCCATGTTGCGGCAGAGCGACGCAACAGCATGGTCCAGTTCAGCGTCGCCGACAACGGGATCGGGATCGAGCCTCCGTATTATGACAAGATTTTCGTGATCTTCCAGCGGCTGCATGCCCAGGAGCGGTACCCCGGCACCGGCATCGGGCTCGCCGTCGTGAAACGGATCGTGGAGCGGCATGGCGGGCGGATCTGGGTCGAGTCCGAGCCGGGGAAGGGCTCGACCTTCTTCTTCACGCTGCCGGCGGTGGAGCGGTGACGCGGCGGAGGGGGCGTGGGAAGGTCGCCGCGGTCGTCCCGCTCCCGGGAGTTATAGGGGGGAATGGGGCGGACGCCGCCGACGAATCGAGCGAGGATCGTTCCTGCGGCATCGGCTGCGCATAAAAATTGCGACCGGCGGCGCGGATGCTCCCGTCATCGTGCGGATCCGTAGGGCGGTGGCAAGGTGGGGGGAACGGGTCCCGGATAGGGACCGTCCAAAGGGAGGCTGCGTCCCGTCGATGGCGAGGCGGAACGATGTCGGAAAATTGGGCGTTCTCACGTCCGCTGCAAATGTCAGGGTGCATTCAGCATATGGGTATACATTGCAGATAGTTCCGCTAAATGCCGTTGCCGTTAGCCGATTAAGTACTCATCCCGTCTGAGCGGAAACGAATGAATGCCGGTGAGATGCAGTCGCTTCCAGAAGCCGATTATGACACAGATAGAGATGGATTTTATTTAATCAGCTCTGGAAGGCTAATTTTACCCCTTAATGGTAATGGATTGCCAGAAAGTATATCAACCAGCATACCATCCGGGCGGGGGTATGAAAAGAGTATTCATACTGTTGGTCTCCTTTTTGGTAATAGCCTCCTTTACCCTCTTATCCGGGGTTGGAGCCCAGGAAGGAGCGAACGACACGGATACCGTGTCAGCAGCTACGGGGATGGTGGAGGGTGCTCCACCGGAGGTGGTCCAGTATGCAGAAGACTGGCCGCTCCCCAACAGGGACTACAGCAACACGCGTGCGACCAACGACTCCAGCATAGACGCCTCCAACGTGGATCAGCTGGGGCTGGCCTGGACCTTCGAGATCAATGCCACGGGCCAGTTCGGCGGGGCGAGCAGCAACCCGCTCATCCTGGGTGATACGGTCTACTTCCAGGACCTCTTCGGCAACACCTATGCGCTCGACTTCGAGACGGGTGATGTGCTCTGGGCCCGGGAGTACAACTCGACGAACCTAACCGGACCCAACGGTCCGGCGGTGGGCTGGGACAAGGTCTTTGTCACCAAGGATCCATTCACCATCGCAGCCCTCAATGCGACCGACGGTGAGGAGATCTGGGAGGCGAGGCTGATCGAGGATCCGCCCAATGCCACCGGAGAGGGCATCGACATCCAGCCCCTCGTCTATAACGGGCTCGTGTACACCTCGACGGTGCCGGGCAGGGGCGACGTCTTCTACCAGGGCGGCGCCGTCGGGATCATCTTCGCCCTCGATCAGGAGAGCGGGGATGTCGTCTGGAACTTCAGCACGGTGGACGACCCCGAGAGCATCTGGGGCAACCCCGAGGTCAACAGCGGCGGGGGTGCCTGGTATCCGCCGGCGGTGGATACGGATTCGAACATCACCTTCTGGGCCGTTGCCAACCCGGCTCCCTTCGCGGGAACCCCCGAGTTCCCGAACGGGACGAGCCGCCCGGGTCCGAACCTCTACACCAACAGCCTGGTGGCCCTCGACCATGCGGACGGCGAACTGCTCGGGTTCACCCAGGTGCTGCCCCATGACCTCTTCGACCATGATTTCCAGATCTCGCCCATCCTCGCCGAGGCGAAAATCAGCGGAGACGATCAGGAGATCGTGATCGGTGCCGGCAAGATGGGCAGAGTGTATGCCTTCGACCGTGACAGGGGCGGATGCATCTTCTGGATTGCCATGGTCGGAGAGCACCAGAACGACCAGCTGGCTGCCCTGCCAGAAGGCAACGAGACCGTCACGGTGTACCCCGGTGCCCTCGGCGGCGTGGAGACGCCCATCGCCTATTCCGGCGGCATCGTCTATGTGCCGTATGTCGATCTCTACACCAACTGGACCTCGATCTCTTCTTTGAGTCTGGGAGTGGAAGGAGCGATCGCGCCCGAGCTCCAGCCGTTCGATGAAGGCACGGGCGGGCTCGTCGCCATCGAGGCGGACACCGGCAAGATCCTCTGGGACGAGAAGTTCGATGCGATCAACGTCGGCGGCGCAACCGTAGTGAACGACCTGGTCTTCACGGCCACGTTCGACGGCACCATCTACGCCCTCGACCGCATGACGGGCGAGATCGTATGGAACTACACCGCTCCGGCCGGCATCAACGCCTGGCCTGCCGTCGCCAATGACACCATCGTCTGGCCGGCGGGAGTCGGGGAGGATCGCGCTGTACTGGCGCTCCGGCTGGGAGAGAACGTGACGCCGACTCCTACGCCCACGCCAACACCCACGGCCACGCCAACGCCCACACCCACACCGAGGCCGCCGCCCAAGGTGATCAAGAGTCCGACAACCATCATCCAGACGATCAACATCTACAACAACATCTCCGTCTTCATCCAGATCATCCAGCAGACACAGGTGAATGTGACGCTGCAGCAGGACCAGAACTTCACCTGCTTCGTCCCGACAAACGATGCCTTTGACAACGTCACGGCGGAGAACCTCTCCGAAGAGGACAAGACCAAGCTGGTGCAGTATAGCTGCGTGCCGGGCGCCTACAACATCACCGATCTGGATAACGTCACCCTCACGACCCTCGAAGGGTCCAATATCACGGTCGATGCGAGAGACAATATCCTGATCATCAACGACGTGGCAGTGAACGTCACGGTGGTACAGACCGCCAACGGTTTTGTCTATATCATCGACAAGGTGATCGTCCCGCCGGAGCTGGGGCCTGAAGTGCTGCCGACTCCCTACCCGACAGTAACGCCGACGATCACCCCGACGGTTACACCGACGGCGATGCCGAATGTCACCCCCAATGTGACCCCGACGGTAACGCCGAACGTCACGCCCACCGTGACACCGACACCCAATGTGACGCCAACGATGACGCCGCCCGTCCCGAACGTCACTCCCGCGCTGAACATCACGGAGCCGCAGGAGGGCGCGAACCTCAGCGGCGATACCATCACCGTATCCGTGAACGTGACCAACTTCACGCTGGTGGACCGGCTGGGCGCCGCGAACGTGCCGGGCGAGGGGCACCTGCACTACTACCTGGACGCGGCGGTCCCGAGGAACGCGAGTGCGCCGGCGATCACCGCACCGGGCACCTACGTGCCGACGGTCAACACCAGCTACACCTGGGCGAACGTGACGCCGGGGGAGCATAACCTCTCGGTGCAGCTGGTCAACAACGACCACACGCCGCTGATCCCGCTGGTGTACCAGACGGTCAACGTGACCGCGGAAGGCGCCGCCCCCAACGTGACGCCGACCGAAACGCCGTCGCCCAACGTCACCACCCCAGCCCCGCCGGGAGTTGTGATCCCGAACGTGTCGCCCACCATGACACCTACGATTACTCCCGCGATCACTCCTAATGTGACACCCAATGCGACGCCGAACGTCACACCCTCCATGATGCCGGAACTTCCGGATCTCATCGAGACTGCTCAGCAGGACGGCAACTTCACCACGCTGCTCACGGCCGTGGATGCCGCCGCCCTGACCGACACCCTCCGCGGCGAGGGCCCCTTCACGCTCTTTGCCCCAACGGATGCGGCTTTTGCTAACCTATCCAATGCGACCGTGGAATCTCTCCTCGCAGAACCGGAGGGGGATCTCACCGAGATTCTACTCTACCATGTCGTGCCGGCGCGGATAAACGCCTCCGGGCTGGAGGATGGCATGAATCTCACGACGGTCCAGGGCAGCAACCTGACCGTCAATATCACGGACGGCGTGGTGATGGTGGACAACGCATCGGTGATCACGGCGGACATCCCGGCAGGCAACGGCGTCATCCATGCCATCGATGCCGTGCTGATCCCGCCGGATGTGAACCTTACTGCCCTCATACCTACGACCCCCATGCAGACTCCTGCAGTGGAGCCCACGCCTCCGGCAGGGCAGAACGTGACCGTCGACCTGGTGGCGGAAGGCATCGCCTTCGACCAGAACACCATCACGGTGCCGGCCGGGGCGAACGTCACCATGAACTTCGAGAACCGGGACGAGGGCATCCCCCACAACTTCGCAGCCTACACGACGTCGGCGGCGACCGAGCCCATCTTCGTGGGCGAGGTCATCACCGGGGTGGACTCCATCACCTACACCTTCACGGCCCCGGAGGAACCCGGGACCTACTTCTTCCGCTGCGACGTCCATCCGACCACCATGACGGGCAGCCTGGTTGTGGAGTAGAAGGGAAAACCCTCCCCTTTTTTTCCGGAAGCGTCGCCGTTTCGCCACCTCCGTGGCCAATCATGTTGCTTGGGCCCAGCTCCCGCTGGTGAATTCCCATCCCATGAGCACAGGAAGGGAGGGGTCGGCGCCCCCCCCCTCTCGCGCTCCACCCCCCGCCGATGCGATTGAACCGGGTCCCTGGAGCAGCGTAGAAATTAAACAACGGGCACGATCGCATCCGACTGCAGTTCCGGACGCAGGAGCCTCTTCACCGAGGGATATGAAGGGGGGCTGTCATGGCATGTTGCCATCCCGCCCTTTGAGGCTACCGCAATACGGGGGAGGGGGCGCACCCCATCGCCCCACCACGCTGATACGACGGGCCGGGAGATCACTGCCCCTCGCCTGCAACAGAGGGCATTCCCAAAGCAGATACATTAATAGTATGCTCCGCCAATGGAGCGGCATATGGCAGATCCCCTCCGCACAAGCCGTGTGTGGATCTTCATTCTGGTCTTAACCCTTTACATCCTCGCAATAGCGGCATTCTTCAGAATCCTTGATACCCTCCTTCTCGGCGTCGCTGCCGCCGTCGTGGTCATGCCGCTCCGCCGATGGATCGGTCGCAGGTTCACCGTCTTCGTTTCGGCATCTATTGCGACCACGCTCGTATTTCTCGCGATCCTGGTCTTTATCCTGGGCATTCTCGGCATACTCTACCAGAACCGCGACCTGATCCTGCGGATAGCCGAGAGCATCGAGGCGGGCTGGGCGGATCTCGTGTCCGGGGGTCTCCTGGGTATGCCCCTCATCCCGCAGGACCTGATCGCCAGCTGGCTGAACCGGCTCACGGAACTCGCCGGGAGCACGCTCGAGAGGCTTGTCTTCTCGATTCCCGACTACCTGGTCGAGATCGCGATCTTCTTCTTCAGCCTCTACCTCTTCCTCCTCCACGGAGAGGAGATATGGGGAGAGATCCTGGGAATTGTTCCCGGGCGGATGGGGAACGCTCTCCAGCAGATCGGCAGGACGGTATCGGACACCCTGTACGCGGTATTTGTGGTCGATATCGGAATTGCCGTCGTCACGTTCTTCATCGCGGCTCCGTTCCTGTATATCCTGGGCTACGATCACGTGATCTTCTTCTCGTTCGTTCTCGCGGTCTCGGAGGTTCTCCCCGTAGTTGGCCCATCGTTCGTCATCGTCGTCCTCGCCATCCTGGACATTTTTACGGGCAACCTGGCGCGGGGGATTGTGATGCTGGTCGCCGGATACCTGATCGTCGCGGCGTTTCCGGATCTCTTCCTGCGCCCCGTCCTGATGGGCAACCGTGCCGGCATCAGCCCCGTGATCATGTTCATCGCCATCTTCGGGGGTCTGTATGCGCTGGGCGCCATCGGGTTCGTGTTCGGGCCTCTGATCGCGTCGATCGTTCTGGCGGGCTACCGCGTCCTCGTCGACGAGTTGAAGACGCCTGAAGGAGGCTAGGGAGATTCCAGGTTGCGGCAGAGTATGCCTGCCCCCCTCTCCGACTCCCTTGGCACCGGGGGATCTCTGCATCGATGATCCCGGGCAATTTGCCAGCAGGGAGCAGATTGTGTTAGAAACTCTGAGAAAGCGGGAAGAACCCGCCAGAGTCCGTGCCCGAGAACGGTCGTCCCGTCTGCCATCTGGGCGGCGATGAAGAAACCGCGCCATTCAGCCCTGGCCCTTTCAGAGAAGGCGAATACCTCCATTGCGATGAGCGTCGCGATCAGCGGGACGATTCCGATCATCGGGTGGAGAGTACCGGAGGGGGTTATCGGAATGCGACCGGGATCGCAGGGGAAGACCCCCGGGCAATCCCCGCGGCTCCGGCGATCCCGACGAACCGGCTGATTGCCGAGGCTGCGCATCCGCCCCCGAGCGCCCGCCGGAGAACTACTGCGAATGCGATGGCCGAGAGTCCGGAGTTGCCCGTTCCCAGAACGTTCATGAAAGCGGCACACGGGGAGCCGACCGCTCTAAGCTCGCTTCTATTCGTGTGTAACGCAGTTTAAGCCCCGGTGCCAGGTATCCGATGACAGCGACGATGAAGGCATGGAGTGGGAGCTTGATATCCCGGCGAGTGCAGCCGCCTTGGGGACAGGGTCACACGGCACAGCTGGCATGGGTGTGGAGTATACAAACATACTCGTATGGATGGAGCAGCTACTGTTCTGGCGGTTGGGATGATGCTGGAGGTGGATACGAGAGGCAGTAGATGCAGGCCTTCTGCGGGATCGGATCCCCGATCGCATACTCCTCGATCTTGTTCGAATTACCAGGGATCTACTTCACTTTTGCCCCTGCACCGGTTAAAATCGCCAGTTGCGTCCATCGAGCGCATGATAGGGAACAACATTGCCGTATTTTCCGGTTTTCGGGTCAAAGGAGGGAAAAGCGTCGATACACTGATGACTCTGCATCAAGAGAGCACGGGTGAAGACTGCTCCCCTTCGGCAGAGTCATGATTGCAGTATTCAATTCCAAACCTGCCGTAAAAGTGCTGCGGGCGGGATCCGAACCCGCGATCTCCAGATATCCCAGATGATGGCGCTTTCGTTCGCTCAAAAACCCTATGAGTCTGGCGCCCTAACCAGCTAGGCCACCGCAGCCCGGACTAAACAGTTTGGGCGGAAACCCTAATAAACCTATAGGTCCTTGATTCGGAGGGCCTACCGCTTCTTCTGCTGGTTGATGTAGACGTTGACCGCAACGGAGATCGCCGCGATCTCCTTGCCCTGGCGAAGGGATGCGGCGAGCGTCTGCATGCGGGTCTCCTCCTCGCGCAGGTAGCGGTGCAGGTTCTCGATAATCCGCTCCTCCTGCAGGAAGTGGGTGTGGGTATCCCCCTCCGTGAAGCGCCTGTTGTGCATCACGGCGTGGTGGAGCGGGAGCGTGGTCTTCACCCCGATGATCACGTACTCGTAGATCGCCCGCCGCATCCTCTGGATCGCCTCCATGCGGCTGCTGCCCCAGGCGCAGAGCTTCGAGATCATGGAGTCGTAGTAAGGCGGGATGGTGTAACCCACATGAATCCCGCTGTCAACGCGAATGCCTGGCCCTCCCGGGGAGCGGTAGCGGACGATCTTGCCTGGATCCGCGGCGAAGTTGTTCATGGGATCCTCCGCATTGATCCGGCACTCGATCGCGTGCCCGGTGGCGGTCACGTCCTCCTGGTCGAGGAGGAGCGGTTCTCCGGCCGCGATCGCGATCTGCTGCTTCACCAGATCCACGCCGGTGATGAACTCCGTGATCGTGTGTTCCACCTGCAGGCGGGCGTTGACCTCCATGAAGTAGTAGTCGCCGTCCGCGTAGAGGAACTCGATCGAACCCGCGTTGGAGTACCTCGACGCACGGACCGCCGTGAGGGCCGACTCCGCCATCCTCTCCCGCAGGTCCGCCGTCATGATGGGAGAAGGCGCCTCCTCGATCAGCTTCTGGTGGCGCCGCTGGATGGAGCACTCGCGGTCGAAGAGGTGGATCGCGTGTCCATAGTTGTCGCCGAGCACCTGGAACTCGATGTGGCGCGGTTTCGTCAGGTACTTCTCGATGAAGATGGTCGGGTCTCCGAAGGCGGACTCCGCGATCCGCATCCCGGCGGCGATCGCCTCCTCGAGCGCTGACTCCTCATGGACGATCTGCATCCCGATACCGCCGCCCCCGGCGCTCGCCTTGCAGATCACGGGGTAGCCGATCTCGGCGGCCACCTGCTTCGCCTCGTCGATGTCCGTGACACCGTCCGGCGTACCGGGGAGCACCGGCACGCCGGAAGACCGCATCAGGCTGCGGGCGCCCACCTTGGATCCCAGCGCCTGGATCGCCCTCCAGGAGGGGCCGATGAAGACGAGCCCCTCGTCGCAGCAGAGTTTCGCGAAAGCGCTGTTCTCGGCCAGGAACCCGTAACCGGGGTGGATAGCCTCCGCACCGGCTTTATGAGCGATATCGATGATCCGCTCCTTGTTCAGGTAACTTTTGGAGGGATGGGCGTCCCCGACGTGGAAGGCCTCGTCGGCGTATTTCACGTGCAGCGCGTTCTTGTCCGGCGTGGAGTAGATGGCGACCGTCTCGATCCCGAGCTCCCGGCAGGCCCGCATCACCCGGATGGCGATCTCCCCGCGGTTGGCGATCAGGATCTTCTCGAAGTGCGTCATTCGATCACCAGCAGCACGTCGCCGGGCTGCACCACATCCCCCTGGTTCACGAATATCTCCCCGACCCTGCCGTCCCTCGGGCTGTGGATCGGGTTCTCCATCTTCATCGCCTCGAGGACGATCAGGACATCCCCCTTCCTGACCATGGTGCCGGTCGCAGCCACCACCTCGAGCACCATTCCCTGCATGTTGCTCTTCACGCCCCCTTCCATCTCGCCGCGGGGGATCTTCTCGTGAGGCTTTGGCGTCGGTGTGACCGCGGAACCCTCCACAGTGAGGATCCGCACGGAGAAGATCTCGCCGTCGACCTCCACCTCCATGCTGCTCGGGAGATCCACGGGCGGCTTGCTCTCCGCCTCCTTCACCGGCAGGACTTCCGCTTTCCTCTCGCCCCGCAGGAACGCGGGGGCGATGGCCGGGTAGAGGATGTAGGTGAGGATATCCTCCTCCTTCTTGACAAGCCCCGCTTTTACCGCATCCCGCTTCATCTTCTCATACATCGGTTCGAGCAGATCCGCCGGCCGCACCGTGATGGGAGGGTCGCTGCCGATGATCCGTTCGCGAATCTCGTCGCGGATGGGCGCCGGCGGTTTCCCGTAGAGCCCCCGCACGTAGTCCTTCACCTCGTTCGTCACGTTCTGATAGCGTTCGCCGCCCACGAGCACGTTGATGACCGCCTGGGTGCCCACGATCTGGCTCGTCGGGGTAACGAGCGGGGGGTAGCCGAGATCCTCCCGCACCCGCGGGATCTCGGCAAAGACGTCCTCCAGTCGGTTCAGGGCGTCCTGCTCCTTGAGCTGCGAGTAGAGGTTGGAGATCATCCCGCCCGGCAGCTGGTAGATCAGCACATCGCTGTCCACCCGCTCGGAGATGGGGCTGATCAGGCCGGCGTACTTCTCGCGGATACGCAGGCACTGATTGCGCACCTTTCGGAGGGCAACGAGATCGATGCCCGTGTCCCTCGCCGTGCCGGCGAGAGCGGCGACCGTGCTCTCGGTGGGAGGCTGCGAAGTCCCGAGAGCGAACGGCGACATGGCAGTGTCCAGGATATCCGCGCCGGCATCGATTGCCGCCTGGTAACTCATCGGGGCGACGCCGCTTGTCGAGTGGGAGTGGAGATCCACCAGGATGTCCATCTCGTCTTTTATGCCGCAGATCAGCTCCCGCGCCGCCTCGGGCATAATCAGCCCGGCCATATCCTTGATGCAGATCGAGTCGCACTCCAGGCTGTAGAGCTCCCGGGCCATCTCGATGAAGGCAGGGATGGTATGCACCGGGCTGATCGTGTAGCAGATGGCTCCCTGGAGGTGGGCGCCTCTTGCCTTCACCTCCTCCATCGCCTTCCGCATGTTGCGGATGTCGTTCAGGGCGTCGAAGATCCGGAAGATATCCACGCCGTTCTGGCAGGCGGCGTCGACGAACCGCTCCACCACGTCGTCGGGATAATGGCGGTAACCGACGAGGTTCTGCCCGCGGAGGAGCATCTGGATGGGCGTCTTCTTCAGCTCCTCCTTCAGGCTACGCAGCCGCTCCCAGGGATCGTCGTTCAGGAACCGGATCGCGGAGTCGAAGGTCGCTCCACCCCAGGCCTCGACGGAGAAGAACCCCACATCGTCCAGGGTTCGCGCCAGGGGAAGGAGATCTTCCGTCCTCAACCGGGTGGCGATGAGCGATTGATGCGCATCCCGCAGCGTGGTGTCGGTGATGCGCACTCGGGAAGAACTGCTGGCAGTCATCTGAGGTCTCCGGACTGAGGATTCGTACGCAACAAAGTCCCTAAAAACTTCTTTGTAAAAGTATAAAAATATCACCAGCTGGCACAAAAAGCGCCAATCCAACCAGAATTGCGGATGCAGCTGCCGCAACGTCCATCGGCTCGCGGGAGAAGCGGGGGCAGGAGGTCCCGCCCCTCCGGTAGCCCCGCACCGCCAGGAGATCCGCCTGATCCTCCGCCCGCACCAGCCCGGCGTGGATCAGCGCCGAGACGGCCGGCACGAGACTCCGCACTCCCCACGGCACCCCCTTGATCCCCTGGGCCTGGCGGATCCGCTCGAAATCTTCCGCGATCACCTCGAGCGAGCGCATGCTCATCTCAGCCACGAGCCCGATCTCGAATCCGATACGCTCCCCCAGACACCAGGTGGAGAGATCCAGGAGCTCGCCCGGCTGGCGGTCGGCGAACGTCCAGGCGGCGATCAGGGCGATGACCGAAAACCGCACCAGGTAAGAGATACCGTCCCCGCCGCCGATATGGATGGCGGCAGAGAAGACAGCGAGAAGGGCGATAAACGAAAGAAGCGCCCGGGGGTGGGGGATGGATCGCGTCCTCCCGCTGAAGAGGAGCCACCAGACACCTGCGGCCGCCGCTCCCGCAAGGCTGCAATAGGCCGCGATGGAGAGGGCAACCGTGGCGAGCAGCCTCAGCCGGGGATCCCGCATCGTTCCTCCCGCCCCCTCTCCCCCGCGAAGGGCGGCGGATCCACGGCGGGAGGGTGGCTCCCGTCCATGGATCGGAGCAGCCCCTCCCGTATCTCCCACCGCCAGCGCACCCCGGGGAGCACACGCCGCTCGTTCGTGAATACGACGACAATCCCCCGCCGCCGCTCGATCCAGTCCCAGACCTGACGTCTGCCCCGCCAGTCCAGGGAGCAGAAGGGATCGTCCAGCAGGAGGAGGTCGCAGTCGCACCGGAGGATGCAGGCCAGGTGCAGCCGTTTGAGTTCCCCGCGGCTGAGGAGGAGGGGATCCTCGTCCCCCCTTCCCCCGAGCCCGGCTTCGGCGATCACGGTGTCCGGGTCGCAGCCCCAGGAGGCGATCTCGCCCGCAACGCTCCTCTCGGTGACGTGGTACTCGGGGAACTGGAACGAGAGCATCCTCCGCCGGATGCCCTCCATTCGGATGCATCCCTCCTCGGGTTCCAGCAGGCCGCCCATCAAGAGGGCGAGCGTGGACTTGCCGCTCCCCACCCGCCCGCTGACCTGGTGGATGCCCAGGTCGAAGCGGCCGCTGGCCATGAGCTGCCATTCCCCCCTCCGCAGGGAGACCTCGTCGAGGGTGATTCTCATGCCGGTAACTCCCACGCTGCCCGATCCGCGTCTCCGGCGCGGAACATCCGATCCAGCGCCCCCAGATCTCGGACCCGTCCCGCCTCCATATAGAGCACGCGGTCTGCCGAACGCGCCACGTGCGGGTTCTGGGTGCACTGGAGGACGTAGGGGACCCGAGCCCGCCCGATCGCCCGCTCCGCTTCCCCCAGGGTCTCGGCGTCCAGATGGGAGTCGAACTCGTCCAGAACGAGCACTACCGGGCGGGAGACGAGCGCCGTGGCGAGGGCGACCAGAGTCTTCTCGCCCCCGGAGAGGCTGCGGGGGTTCCGGGCAAGCAGCCCCGAGATGCCGACATCCGCCGCGATCCGCTCGACCGCCTCCCGAATCCTCGGGGCAGGCACGAACCGGAACCGCAGGGGCGATGCGATCTCGTCGGAGACCCTGTCAAAGAGCATGTTCCGATCCGGGAATTCCGCCACCCATCCCACGTCCGTCTCGCGGGGCGGACGGCCATCCAGGAGGATCGAGCCGCCCTGCGGGAGAGCGATCCCGACGCAGAGCGAGAGAAACGTGGTCTTTCCACTGCCGTTCAGCCCTATCACTGCCGTTCTGCCCGGCGGGATCGCGAGAGAGGGGATATCCAGGGATCGATGGCGAAGGTTCCGGATCTCTATCATGGGAATCGTCTGGCAATGGTGTAGACGGCAGCGATCTTCAGCAGATCTCCGGGGATGAAGGGCAGTACGCCTACCAAGAACGCCGTCGCGGGCGGCATGCCCGTCGAGAACGCGAGCCATGCCATGCCGGTGAGAAGGAGCGTGGCGTCGGCCGCAAGCAGCCCCAGGATTCTTCCGACAGCGGCGGATCGCGTGTACGCGAGCCCGACGATGAAGGCCGCCGGGATGAACCCGACGAGGTAGCCCCCCGTCGGACCCAGCAGGATCCCGATGCCGGCCAGGCCGTTGTGGAAGACGGGCAGGTTCAGGGCCCCGAGGAGGACGTAAAGCAGGACGGGCACGGCACCGTTCCGTTTCATGATCGCCCCCGCGAGCAGCACGAAGAGCGTCTGCAGGGTGAGCGGCACCGGAATGAAGGGGATGGATATCCAGCTTCCCACGGTGATCAGCGCGATGAACGTGGCCGTATGCGCGAGTACCGCGGTTCTTTCACGGTTTCCGTACATGGCGTGACCAGTTTGTATTGGGGGCTGCACCCCCTGCCGATTCAGAGCAGGTGGCAGTCTCCGGCAATCACCCGCTCGACAGCCCCGTTGTCCCTTCGCACGATCAGCGCACCGTGATCGTCGATATCGATCGCCTCCCCCTCGAAGTGCCTGGTGTGGGTGCGGATCCGCACCCGGTGCTCGAGGGTGGATGAGAGTGACTTCCACTCGCGGATGATGGTATCGTACTCGCCACTCTCCAGGAGGAGGTAGTGCCGCTCGAACTCTTTCAGGACCGCCGCCAGGAACGCCGGCCGGTCCACGTCGTGCCCGAGCTCCGCGGAAAGGGAAGTGGCCGACTGGCGGAGGCCGGGGGTGAGCTCCATGATCGGGATGTTCGCATCGATCCCGATCCCGAGGAGGCAGTAGTGGATGGTCTCCCCCTCGCTCGCGAGCTCGACGAGCAGGCCGGCGATCTTCTTATCCCCCACCAAGATGTCGTTTGGCCATTTGATCAGGGCGCCGATATCGAACTCCTTGCGGATCGCCCGTGCGACCGCGACGGATCCCGCCATGGTCACCATGAAGACGCGATCGATCGGGATCTTCGGGTGGAGGACGATGGTGATCCAGATCCCCCCCGGAGGAGAGATCCAGGCGCGGCCCAGCCTGCCGGTGCCGCCCGTCTGCTCCTCTGCGATGATGACCATGCCGTGATGGCGGGCCGGATCCTCCTCGGCCATCACCTGTTTTCCGATCCAGGTCGTGGATGCGGTCCTCTCGCAGTAGAGCATCTCGCGCCCGATGAACTGTGTCGTGAGCACTTTCTGGACTTCGTAGGGGAGCAGGCGGCTGCTCCGCATCCGAACCCGGTAGCCCTTCTCCGTCAGCGCGAAGTCGTAGCCGAGCCGCTGGAGTTCCTGGATGTCCGCACGGACGCGGGAGAGCGGAACACCGAGTGCGGCGGCGATCTCGTCGTCATGCATCGGGCGATCGCTCCTGTCCAGGATCTCCAGCACGGCAAACGCAGATTCGTTCATGGTCCGCCCTTCCTGGCGGAGGGTTCGGGCGATGGTGTCTCGCCCCCGCCGATCTGACGCAGGATTGCCTGGCGGTGCTCCATGAGGCCTGCCAGATCGAAGATGCCGCTGATGTCCACCACCCCGATGGCTCCGATCGCGGTTCCCGCCGTATCCTGGATGGGTGCGACGATGACGGGAATCCCCCTGTATGTCCCGCTCCTGGGAGTCTTCTTGATGGTACGGTTCTCCTGGAGCACCTCTTCGAGGACCGGCCCGCTGTAGTTCCGGTCGATCACCCGCCCCTCCTCGACTCGAACGCCCGGATTCGCACGGGACCGTGCGGTAATGGGAAGCTGGTAGAGCATCGCATGGATGCTCATCGCAATCGGAATGAGATCGTCCGCCGTTGACTCTTCAGAGATGGTAAACCGTTCCATGGCACCCACTCGTATACATCCCTGTATGCTAGAATACTATTTCCTTTTTCCCATCGCAGAACTCGCGGATAAACGTCCGCGAAGGGTATTCGTGGAAGGTCGTCACCAGTGCGAGCCCATCGCCGACATCCTTTCCGATGAAGATCGCCTGCCCGCACTCGTCGCGGGCCAGCACATCCGCGTCGGCCTCCGTGAAATATCCGTCGCAGGCGATCGAGGCGGTATCGTAGCCCTGCAGGATGGAGGCGTACTCCCGGCACTCGAACCGAACGCTCCGCTCCGCGTAGATCTGACGGTAGCGGATGGAGAACGGGAGCCAGTCGTAGGCATCATCCCGATCCACGGCGGCGCCGTAGACGAGCATACGCCCCCCGTTCTCCAGGAACCTCTCGACGCGGGAGGAGGAGGAGCGGAGGGCTGGCAGGAGCCTTGAATACGCAGGATTGGCGAACCCGGTGGGAACCAGGAGGCAGGAGAAACGGCCGCGGTAGAACGGGGCGGCCAGGAGGTGCGGTGTGACCAGTTCGCAGCAGAGGCTGCAGTCCTCCAGGAAGCGGTTGAAGATCTGGGTGCAGTCCCAGAAGAGACCGATCCTCGCCATCATCCCTTGATCACCCCGAGCGGCTCGAGGCGGGCGACGAGCCGGGAGATCCCCAGATCATGGACCACCTGGACGACGGCGCTGCTGGGCTTGTAGACCTCGGGGGCCTCCTCGGCGATGGAGGCGTCGTTGGGAGCCCGCACCAGGATGCCCCGCTTCTGGAGGTCCTGGCGAACCTCCGAGCCCTTCCTCTGCCTTTTGGCCTGGGATCGGCTGGTCGTCCGTCCGGCCCCGTGGCAGGTGCTCCCGAAGGCACGCTCCATGGCAGTCGACGTCCCGTGCAGGATGTAGGAGGGCGTGCCCATGCTCCCCGGGATGATCACCGGCTGCCCGGCGGAGGCATACTCCGCGGGAATCCCCGGCGTATCAGGGCCGAAAGCGCGGGTGGCCCCTTTTCGGTGGACGCAGACCCGCTGCAGTCTCCCCTCCACGCGGTGCTCCTCGAACTTGGCGACGTTGTGCGCCACATCGTAGACGAGCGGCATCTCTTCGTGCGGTATCCCGTACAGCCGTTCGAAGACGTTCCTGGCCATATGGGTGATCACCTGGCGGTTCCCCCAGGCGTAGTTCGCCGCGCCCGCCATCGCCCCGTAGTAGGCCCTGCCCTCGGGGGAGGCGAGCGGCGCACACGCGAGCTGCCGGTCGGGCAGCCAGATGCCGTACTTCCGCACGGCCGCATCCAGCAGCTTCAGGTGATCGGTGCAGACCTGGTGCCCCAGCCCCCGGGAGCCGCTGTGGATCATGACGCAGATCTGACCCGGCGACAGTCCGTATGCCTTCGCTGACGGTTCGTCGTAGATCTCCCGCACTTCCTGGATCTCCAGGAAATGGTTCCCCGCACCGAGCGTTCCGGCCTGCGGCATTCCGCGCTGGCGCGCCTTCTGGCTCACGGCCGCGAGATCGACGCCCGGCATGGCGCCACCCTCCTCGCAGTGGATGGCATCCGCTTCCAGCCCATATCCCTTCTCGATCGCCCAGCGGGCTCCGGAGACCATCATCTCGTCGAGCTCCCGCATCGAGAAGCGGAGCGTGCTCTTGGCCCCCACCCCGGTGGGCACGTCCCGAAAGAGGTTCTCGATCAGCTCCCGTCTGTTCCCGAGGTCCCTGGCCCGCAGCGGGGTGGTGAAGATGCGGACGCCGCAATTTATGTCGAAACCCACACCGCCGGGGGAGATGATCCCCTCATCCATCCCGAACGCCGCTACACCCCCGATGGGAAACCCGTACCCCCAGTGGATATCCGGCATGGCGAGGGAGTGCTGCACGATGCCGGGTAGGGTCGCAACGTTCGCGAGCTGGACGAGAGCCCCCTCTTCGAGGCTCTCGTAGAGTTCCTGGGAGAGGAAGAACCGTCCCGGCACCCGCATGCGGGGCACGAACCCGATCTCCACCTCCCACTCGAGATCGCCGACTCTCCGGATGCCCCCGTCCCCTTTCTCAACAGAATTTTCCTTCATGACCTCACCCCGATGCCGCGCCTGCCCGCGGCATCCGCGCTGGTACGTATTGGACGGATACGATAATATTTGTGTTCTCCCGGGAAGCATGCGGTCGCCTGCCGCTCCCGCGGGGGATGCCA
The DNA here is from genome assembly GCA_030019205.1 of Methanomicrobiales archaeon. Classification (NCBI taxonomy): domain Archaea; kingdom Methanobacteriati; phylum Methanobacteriota; class Methanomicrobia; order Methanomicrobiales; species Methanomicrobiales archaeon. The sequence continues at coordinate 52,539 of JASEFH010000010.1, read as the reverse complement.
GGCCTAAACGTCAAACATGTCGGTGAGCTCGCGGCTGCAGAGGGGGCAGGTCTTCCGCACCCGGACCAGCGCCTTTCTGGTTCGCATGCACCGCTGGCAGAAGTACTTTCCGCACGGGACGCAGCGATAGCCGCGGACGTACCCGAGATACGTACTCTTCTCGTTCAGGGCGATGCCGCAGCGGGAGCAGACGTGTCTTCCCATACCCCGTGTGTGGTAGTACGGATGCAGTCGGGCATAAAGTCTGCGTTCTATGGATCCTTCGGGAATCGGCGTGGATAAAAATGAGCATCATTCGTCATGCGGGGCCGGGGCATCCTTGCAGGACCGCCCGGGGCCCGCCCCCATCTCCCGTGCATGGGGTTGGGGCGGGCAGGTGGAGGTGAAGATGCTGCAGCTCGATGGATGGCAGCCCGGGCGGTTTTCTCACGATCAGGAGGCTACAGACACAGAATGAGAGACCTGGCGGATCCAGCAGGGGGTCTCGATCACCTGCCTCATCGAACCGAAGGGGAGAAGATGGGGCGAACCTGCCTCCTCCCATTTCCCTCGCACCCCGGGGACGATGCTCCCGTGCGGATCCGGAATCGCGCCCGCTGATACGACAGCCTCGAAGGGAGGGATATCGGGGACATCGCACGGCCCGGCTCTCCGATGGAACGCCCCTTTCTGTTACGGAATGCGTGCGTAGTGCGATCGCGAGCGGAACGGTCGCCGCAGAAGCGACGATCTCTTCAGACGTCGAAGATAATGTCAACGGAGTACTCCCCGTCCTTCTCCTGGATGCGGAGGCCGGAGTAGGAGATTCCCTTGATCTCCCGTCCTGCGTGCCGCGTGCGGTCGAGCGGCTCTCCGAAGCCCTCCGCCCGTAGGCGCGCCCCCGCGATCTCCACCGTGAACGAGCAGAAGACGACATCCTCCACCTCCGAGACGAAGAGCAGCTCGGACAGGAGATCGGCGAGCAGGCACTCGGGATCGGCGCACTCCAGGACGATGGTGCGGGAGATCGACCTCCCCGTGCAGGGCCCGTACATGGTCTGGAACATCGCCCGCGCCGCCTCTCCGAAGAGATGGGGGATGGACTCCCCCCTCACCCGGATCCGTACATCGGCTGTGTGTTCGAGTTCTTCGTACGGCATGGCAGGTCGGGATTTCAGTAGTACATATAATGTCTCGGGATCATCCCCCGGTGAATGGTGCGGAGATCCCGTGCCTGGTAGCGCGATACGTACAGGGTGTAATCGCCGACGCTGATCTGGATGTCGGTCGGTTTGGGGGGCTTCACGCTGACGGGGAGAAGAATGGCCCCCCCGCAGGAGGTCGAAAGCCGGAAGTTGCACCTCCGCGACTTGATATAGGACCGGACCTCCTCTGTCACCTGAATCGCCGGAGAAGCGGAATCGCCGCTTGAATCGGCAGGGACTGCCGGATCGGGGTCATGCGCCATGGGAAGGAGGAGAAGCAGCCGGCGCGTCTCACGCGCTGGAAACGATGCGTCGGACCATGTCGACGTACTGTTCCTTGAGCTCGTACAGGGTGTTCGTGCCTTCAGCATTCCGGGTAAGGCGGAGGATGCCCAGTTTGGAGGCGATGATACCCACCATGGACGCCACCTGGTGGTAACTGATGGAGAATCGGTTCTTGAGGGCATTGTAGATCTGCGGTATCGTGAGAGCTTTTATCCGAAGGAACAGCCCCAGCAATTCGCGTCTGATTCCGGTCCGATCCCGTGAGAGATATCCGATGAGGCGGGCCTCGATATCTTTTCTGATATCAGACGGAAATTTCATAACTGCGTTTGACTCCAGATTTTATATAAATGTTTTCTTTCTCTCGATGGTATAAACGAGGCTTTGGCTTCCATTTTTACTCCTGGAAAACAACCAAATCTTATATGGTTATCTTGATAAAATGATATGGTATGGGATTTTTCACGTATGACGTGAACCGCTACACCCCAAAGCAGATGGTCGTCATCCCGGCAATCATCCTGATGGTTGCCCTGGCCCTGCTCACCTACAACATCGCAACGATCGGTCTGCCGGTGGAGCCAGGCCTTGACTTCGCCGGGGGGACAGCGGTCACCCTCCATACAACCGATACCGAAGAAACTCTGATCTCGACGTTCGCCGCCTATCCCCTCATCACCCCCCTCCAGGGGGGGCAGTCAACCGGCTACTACCTGAAGTTCGAGCCGATGAGCGATGACGACCTCCAGTCGCTGATCGCGTTCGTCAATGAACGCTACCCCGACGCCAAGATCGACCAGATCGGGGAGACGTTCGGAAAGACTTTACAGCAGCAGGCGCTGCTCGCCCTCGCGATCTCCTTCATCGGCATGTCCATCGTGGTCTTTGTCGCCTTCCGAGCCGTTGTCCCGTCGTTCGCCGTGGTCCTGTCGGCGTTCGCGGACATCGCAGTCACTGCTGCCGTCATGGATCTCGTGGGCATCCCCCTCTCCCTCGGCACCACCGCCGCCCTCCTGATGCTCATCGGCTATTCGGTGGACAGCGACATCCTGCTCACCACCCGCGTGCTCAAGCGGAAGGGAAAGCTCGAGGAGAGGTTCGCCGGCGCCTACCGCACGGGTATCATCATGACCACCACCACGCTCGCGGCGATCGCCGCCATGTGGGCGGTGTCGTTCTTGGGTCAGATTCCGGTCATCATGGAGATCTCCTCCGTTCTCCTCATCGGACTCGCGGTCGACCTGATGAACACTTGGATGACCAATGCCGGGCTCCTGAAGTGGCATGTGCAGAGGAGTGAGGCACGATGAAGCACAGAGGTGCGAAGAAGCAGAAGGCGGGGAGCGATAAGCCCGAGGATGGCGGTTCCGTGCGAGCAGATGACGTGAAACGGCTGCTCCGCGACTGGCGCGTGCTTCTGGTGGTCATCCTCACGATCGCCTCCCTGATTGCCATATTCCCTCACATCGATGACGGCAAACCGGCAACGGCGCTCCAGTTCGGGCTCGACCTGGAGGGCGGGGCCTGGCTCCAGCTGGAGTTCAAGGCGGTGATCGCCGGCTTCGACACGGATCGCCCAGTCCAGGACTTCGTCGGCGATCTGCAGAAACGGCTTGACGCCGAGGTCTACCTTGTCGAGGAGAACAAGCTCGAGATCCGCAGGCTCTACACCGAACCCGAGCTCGCCTCCGCCTTCTCGGCCTCCGGGGGGCAGCTCGTCTCCTACGAGCAGGGGGTCTCCCGCGCGACGGCGGACGACGTAAAGCGGATCCTGGAAGACAAGCTGAACAGCCTGGGCACCCGTGACGCGAAGGTAAACACGCTCACCTCGCTCTCGGGGATCGCGCGCTATGTGCGGGTGGAGCTGGCCGGTGTGGACATGACAACGGCGCGCGACATCGTGGGCAAGCAGGGCAAGTTCGAGATCCGGATCGTGACCTCGGGCAACCAGACCGAGCATGTGCTCTTCGGGGACGCGATCACCAGCGTCGGGGTGCCGGAGCGGGATCCGCAACAGGGCACCTGGGGCGTTCCCTTCACCCTCTCCGACGAAGGGGCTGCCGCCTTCCGCCGGGCTGCCATCGACCACAATGCGGTGAACGATCCCGACAACCACGAGCTGATCATGCTGCTCGACAATCGATCGGTCTATTCCGCTCCGCTCAGCCCCGATCTGGCAAACCAGCTCCGATCCGGTCCCGTTCGCGTCCTCTCCGCCTCGACGGGCGCCGGACAGGAGGCCCTCGATCGGGCGATGGCCCTCGAGATCCACCTCCGGGCCGGTGCGCTCCCCGTGGAGGTCTCGGTGGCGGGCTCCGGATCCGTCCCCGCCTCGCTCGGTGACCACTTCAAGACAATGTGCCTGTACGCCGGCATCCTGGCGGTCCTGACTGTCGGGGCGGTGGTCTACTTCCGCTACCGCGAACCGATGGTCGTCTTCCCCATGATGGCCATCAACGTTGCCGAGATCATCATCCTGCTCGGGATCGCCCGCTTCATCCAGCAGCTCGATCTGGCGGCGATTGCCGGTATCATCGCGGTGCTGGGCACGGGCATCGATCAGCTGGTGGTGATCACCGACGAGGTGCTGCATGAAGGGCGCGTGCCCTCCCCGAACCTCTACTTAAAGAGGCTCTCGCGGGCGCTCGGCATCATCGTCGTCGCCGCCGCGACGGTCGTCATCGCCATGCTGCCCCTGGTGCTGATGGATCTCTCAACGCTCCGCGGATTTGCCATCGTCACCATCATTGGCGTTCTCATCGGGGTGCTCGTGACGCGCCCGGCCTACGGTCGGATCATCATGACCATCCTCTCCCGCTGAGGGCGAATCCATTCATCTTTTCGGGTGACGGGGCGTGAACAGCGCAGACAGCCCCGGTGCGGCTCGCGGGCGCCCCTATCCCCATGCTGCTCCGGCAGAGCATTCACGGAAACCCTCCCTGTCCTCCGCAGACGTCCCCGGCAGCAGATCACACCGCCAGCGATCGATGGTGTTAACGATTTACCTCTTCCCGGTCCGCCAGATACGGGGCACTCCGGCACGCTCCGATCGGATCCCCCTCTCCATGGCGGTGAAGGAGGGCGGAGCACGTGTCCCTGCCTTCGTCATCCTCCCCTTCAACGGTGTGCGACTCTGCCCGCATGTCAGGCGGGTTGATGGTAGCCGTCCTCGGGGGGGGTGCCTCCTGGATGGAGCATCTGCCCCCATCGCAGGCATTCCGGCGAATGTCAAGGGCGGGGATCTCCTGCCCTGAACGCCGCGGAACACGCCCCTGTGCGGTGTGCGTTCGTGGGCTGCCCTGGCGGCACCTCTCCCTTTTGGAGGGGTTGGAGCGGCTGAATGTTTCCCGGAAGCAGTATTTTGATTCGGGGACGCATGCGGGATGGCCTGCGCATATTCGGCGCGCGGCGGCGGTGTGCATTGCAGCGGGATCGCGGATACCCTGATCACTGCGCCGAAGGAGAGCCGCCTGCGGTCAGGCTGTGGAGATGGGATTGCTGTTCGAGAACCTTCGGTTGCGAATACGCACCGTGAAAAATTTGGGGTGGCAGGTATGGCTCACAGAGTTATCTGATCTTCCCGAATGCCTGACTCAGCTCGGCGGCAGAGCGGAACTCCTGATCCGGCAGGGATTCTGCCTCACGGATGACTTCGTCGGGAGCGTTCATCCTCCGCATGTACTCGACTACCTCCCGCTTGGACTTCGGGTAGTCGATCCCCTTGGTGTAGGACTGGAACTGCGAGGCGCTTCCCGGCGTCCGGAGCGACTCTTCGCCACCCCGAACCGAGGGCTCCATTTCTTCTCCTCTTCGTGCCATTCTCTCTCTTCCTGCAACCTGCCGGAGCGCATGATCCGGCAGGCTGCGGCCGCCACCATACAATTTATTTTATATAAATATGCCGATATAACGATAATAACCATGGATTAGAGCACACCTGATAACCGTATGCTACCGCGTGCCTCTCTGCAGGAATGATCCGGCTTTACAGGGACATCATCCCAAGATTCTGCAGAGTCGATCGAATGATCGACTGCCATGCATTTTACTCGCAATAATGAGGCATCCTGTCCTGCGGATTATCGTTCCGGCGGGGAGCGAGGGCCCGGAAGAGGGGCACTCCCTTACCCTCCCGATCGGTGCGATGGGTCCGTGCACAGGCGAACATGAGAGAGTCCTCCCGTCTTCTCCCATGCCGCGGATATTCCCGTACCAGAACCTCAATATATATTGAAAGAGTAACTCCTTGTATCTCTCGAAGCGAAAGCGAGATTCGCTGGGCAGGAGGGAAGATGAGAACGTTTATCTTCCCCTGCTGCAACGCGAGGTGGGATTGCATATGAGTAAACCCGTTCTGATAGATTTTTACGCAGACTGGTGCGGTCCGTGCAAACGGCAGTCACCCATGATCGACGAGCTGGCGACCCGGATGGGAGATAAGGTGGATATCCGGAAGATCAACGTGGACGAGCATATGGACGAGGCCGAACGCTACGGGATCCAGGTGGTTCCCACCCTGATCATCGAGAAGGACGGCAGGGTCGTGCAGACCCTGGAAGGGCTCACCACCGCACAGACCCTGGAAATCCTGCTGCAGCCGCTGGTGGAAGAGTGAAGATAGGTATCCTGGGCGGAACCGGGGACATCGGCGAAGGAATGGCGCTCCGGCTCTCGCTGCACCACGAAGTGATCCTCGGCTCCCGCGAGGAGCGGAAGGCCTGCGAGGCGAGCGACCTGACGGTGCAGGCGCTGAAGGCGCGGGGGCTCCGAGCAGCCTGCAGGGGGGCGGACAACCAGGGCGCCGTGGACGAAGCCGATATCGTGGTTCTCGCCATTCCCTTCAAGCATGTGGCGTCCACGCTCCAGAGCATCAGCGGATTCGAGGACAAGATCGTGATCAGCCCCGTGAACCCGATCGAGCGGTCCGATTGCTTTTACTATGCGCCTCCTCCCGAAGGCTCCGCGGGCATGCTGATTCAGAGTCTCCTCCCGGAGAGCGCCCGGGTCTGCACCGCTTTCAACAACATCGCTGCGAACCGCTGGAAGGCGATCGGCGAGTCCCTGGACTACTCTGTCGCGGTATGCGGCGACGATCCGCAGGCGAAGCGGCAGGTCATGGACCTGGTGGCTTCGATGCCGAACCTGCGTGCGTTCGACGCCGGGCCGCTTCGCGCATCGTCCATGGTGGAGAGCATCACCCCCGTCCTTCTCAACATCGCCCGGTTCAACAGGATGAAGGATGTCGGCATCCAGTTCAGGTAAGGCAGCGGAGATCCTCCGCCTCCTATCCTCGGAATACGGCCGCATCGAATGGTGGGACTCCGATCCGGACGGCGTGATGATCGGTGCGATCCTGACGCAGCAGACCCGCTGGGAGAACGTGGAGAGGGCGCTGGAACGGCTCCGCGAGGTGGGGCTACTCTCCCTGGACCGGCTATGCGATGCACCCGCTGACGTGGTGGAGCGTGCCATCCGCAGCAGCGGTTTCTACCGGGTAAAGGCGCGGCGCCTCCAGAACCTGGCGCGACACGTACGCACGTGCGGGGGCGTGGAGCGGATGCAGGAGATGACCACCGCCGAGCTACGGCAGCAGCTGCTCTCCGTACACGGCGTTGGGGAAGAGACGGCGGACAGCATCCTCTGCTATGGCTTCTCCCGCCCCTGCTTTGTCATGGATGCGTATACGGAGAGGATATGCCGCTGTGCGGGCATTCCGGGGAATCGCGATGCACTCCGCCGTGCGTTCGAGAACGCCGTATCGGGAGACCCCGAGGCATGCCGCCAGAGCCATGCCCACATCGTGGAGTACGCCAAAGAGCGCTGTGCAAAGAAGAGGTGCGACAGTTGCGGGATCCGGAGATTGCGAGGATAGGCAGGCGTCTGTTCGCGGAAGGGCTGACCGGCGGCAACTTCGGAAACTTCAGCGTCCGCGAGGGGAAGGGCTTCTGGATCAAGCGGACGGGGGCCTATATGGACGAACCGGGAACCGCGGTATTCGTGCCGTTCTCTGGCAGCCCCCCTCCCGAGGCCTCGCGGGAGTCCGTCGTCCACCGCGCGATCTACCTCCGGACGAACCGCCGCGCGGTGCTGCATGTACACCCGCCGTACGCCGTTGCCGCGTCCATGGTGCGGGACCTGGTTGAGCCGAAGGATGTCGAGGGCGGGATGATTTGCCCCCGCATCGCAGTCATCGAAGGGAGAGCGGGGTCGGAGGAGCTGGCAGAGCGCGTGGCGGATGCGCTGGCCGCTGCCGCAGTCGTGCTCGTGCGGGGGCACGGCACGTTCTCCTGCGGCAGCACGCTGGAAGAGGCGTATCTCGTCACCTCGGCCGTGGAGCACTCCTGCCGCATCCTCCACATCCTGGGCGAGCTCCGTCCGATGGAGAAACGAACGGCCCCGGGTACCTGATCGGGCGGGCGAAAGGGTAGCATTACCGGAATGTCCGGATCCTCGCCCTCTTTTCCGTTCGGAGCGGCTGGTTCGTCTGATAGAATGCCCCTATCTGCGCACATGCCCTTCTCTCCCGTACCAAAAGGGATTCCTGGCAGGAGACCTCCTCGCCGTATCTGATCGGGCACGAGAGTCAGAGGTGCTCCTCCCACCTCCCGGGAAACACGGGAATTCCGATCCGGGACGGGAGAAATTCGATTCTCGCTTCCCCCCACAGGTCCCATCGAACCGCGCGGGGGCGGGATGCATCCGCCCCCAGTTCGACGAGGCCTGATCCGGATGAGGGGTCGATCGATGACAGGGAAGAGAGGCTTCTTCGGAGTCTGGTTCGTGTTCGCCCTGGATCGATGCCATCCACACCTCCGGAACCGCTCCTGCCGCACCTCCGAGGGAGGGGGTGCGTCCCCTCTCCCCCCGTCTCCCTCCCCCGCTGGTACGATCCCCGAGATGCCCGCACGGCGACTGAACCATCGATCCCGTTGGGTAGCGGATCGATCCAGAAACGGCGCCCCCTGTCCGATCCCGCCCGTCGCCGGATCCATTCTCCCCCCCCCAAGGGGGGAGAAGGGAATCACGGGGTCTCCCGCAGGCCTCCTCATCGCGTGCGATATCCCCTGCTTCCGAAGGCCGGAGCGAACGGTCTCCCATGCCAGGGGGGGAGAGTCGAGCCGGGATCGATTCGGGGCTGGACCGTACTCTTCGCGGGACTCCTGTCGCATCGGGCGGGAAGGAGGGGGTGCGACAGCCCCTCTCCCGCCTGCCGGAAGACAGGGAGAAACCCGCCCCTCCAATGCGGGGCAGAGCCTCTATCCTGGCAAGGTGAGCGGTCCCTTGGCAACGGGAATGCTTCCATCCCCTGTCAGGCTCCTGGCAGGACACCGTCGCTCCGTCCTGGGGAAGTGCTGCGCCGCTACTGCGGGGCCTTCGTACAACGGCAGCGGCAAACGGGGAAATGGTAGAAATGCAGTGAGTGTCCGATGCCGCTGGCCGATCCGCGGCTGCGCCCGCGAAGGGGAGAGGGCGATCCCGATCGAAGCCTCACGGGTCCGTTTCGGGGGCATGCCGCAGACAGGGAGAGTGATCCCCGGCGGCACTTCCGGGCAGTTATTTGGGCTCTCTCGGGGGCTGCTGGATCTCCCGGATGATCTCGCGGTGGAAGGTCAGGATCATGTCGCTGATCACCCCGAACATGAAGATCTCGAATCCCACGGTGATCAGGAGCACGGTCAGGATGGTGAGCGGGAGATGTTCGATGTCCTTCAGCCACTCCAGCACGACGTACACGCCGGTGATCGACCCGAGGATCACCATCGCGACGCCGAGCAGACCGAAGTAGAAGAGAGGATTGTTCATCCGGGCAAGGCGGTAGATCGCTCCGGCAATGCGGACACCGTCCTGGATGGGGTTCAGTTTGGTCGCGGTGCCCTGCCGCTCTGTATACTTTACCGGCACGACCATCACCCGCTGGTTGTTGCGCACGGCGCCCACCGACATCTCGGTCTCGATCGCGAATCCCCCCTCTTTCAGATGCATCTGCCGCAGCGAGTCCAGGGTGAATGCCCGGTACCCCGAGAGGATGTCGCAGAGATCCCGCCGGTGCGCGAATTTGAAGAGCCCGTTGATGATGCGGTTTCCGAACAGATTCAGCCGCGAGAATGCGGCGGAGTTCGGGTTGTTCAGACGGTTGCCGATGACATGGTCGTACCCCAGCGAGAGCGGCCTCAGCATGATCTCCGCGTCCCGGGGCGAGTAGGTGCCGTCTCCATCCAGCATCAGCACGTAGGGGCGATCGATCAGGTCGAGCGCCTCGATGATCGCGTTCCCCTTCCCCCTGCTGGTCTGGATGTGGACTTTGGCGCCGGCAGCCCTGGCGATCTCGATCGTGCCGTCGGTGCTGCCCCCGTCCACGACCAGGATGTGGAGGTAGCCGAGTTCCCGGAACTCTGAGACGAGCTGCCCGATGGTGGGGGCTTCGTTCAGCGTGGGTATGAAGATGCAGACGTCGTCTCTGGGAACGCTCATTGGTAACTGTATTTATGATCCATCCTCATAATGGCTTCCATGCATATTGCCAAAAGAGGGCTCCGGGCGCTGGGCATCGCCGAGAGTTTCAGCGGTAGAGAGCGGTCCATTCTCGGCGGGGTCGTGATGCGAAAGGATCTCCGCGTCGACGGCATGGCCTGCACGCACGTCACCGTCGGGGGCATGGATGCCACGGACGCCGTGCTGCGGCTGATCGCGGACCTGCGACGTCGGGATATCAACCTCCTCCTGATCAGCGGATGTGTCATCGCCTGGTACAACATCATCGACCCCGAAGAGATTGCCCGCCGCACCTCGCTTCCGGTCATCATTGTCACGTACGAGGAGTCGGAAGGACTCGAAGGCGATATCTGCCGCCATTTTCCGGGGGATGCCGGCAGGCTCTCCGCGTACCGCAGACTGGGCCCCCGCACCCCCGTGCCCCTGCACACCGGCCATACCGTGTATCTGCGGGTGAGCGGAATATCGGCCGCCGACGCAGCACGGCTCTGCAACGACTTCACGCTCGAGGGTAAGACTCCCGAACCGGTCCGGCTCGCCCAACTCCTGGCCCGGGCGGTGCTGCGGTATTCGGGAAGCCGGCATCCGCTATCCGGTTGACTTCGAAGAAATTCGAACTCATGGGAATGCTTATTTTTAAAACGGACAAAAATACAGGTATGCTGAGGGAGATGCTCTGGACGATCGTGGGCGGGTTGTTCCTTGTCTGTGCCTGTTCGACTCCGATTCCCCTCGTGGGGTAACCCCTGCAGATACCGACGGGCGCAACCTCCTCTTTTCCCTTTCCGGCATCGCTTGGTGGACGGCAGGGGCTCTCCGACACGGCAGCCGGCGGAGGGCAAAGATATATATGAGGGATAAGATGTCTCCGTATGGGAAGGCGGATTACCCGATCGTTTACTGTCGGCGGAGAGACGGGCACCATATTCGATCTCACCAGAAACTACCTCTCCACGCTGAACTATTCGGTGGTCAATGCGGAGAGACCCATCCATCTGGAGGTGAGACGGGGAACGACGCACGGCTCGTACACGTCCTTCCACGTGGATCGCTGGATCACGACGCTGCGGGTGTATCTCTCGCCGGGCAGCGAGGGCGTCAAGGTGCTCTTCGACTACGACATCTCGATCCCATCGACGGGCATCCTGACAAGGACCGATCTGGAGTTCATCGAGGACGAGTTCAACAACTATCGGAAGTTCATCCAGGAACGGCAGGGGCAGGTGAGGGGGGCGGAGGCGAGCGAGCACGGCGAGCGGGCAGCGGTGGAGGAGTCCCGGACCTTCGCTGCACCGGAGTACGTGACGGAGCTCGAGCACCTGGCAAGACTGCGGGACAGGGGGATCATCACGGCGGAGGACTTCGACAGCAAGAAGCGGCAGCTTCTGAACCTGGAATGGACGGAAAAAGGGCTGGAGAGGTAGGACAGGGGGAGGTTCGCAGGAGGGTCCTCCTGTACCGGCCGAAGGGGCGGGTCGGGGCAGACCCGTCCCGCCTGCCCGCCGGAGAGGCAGCCGAGACTGCGGGCCTCTCTCCATGGACTCTCGGGTAACCCGATGCAGGCGGACCCGTTCGCATCCGCTGTGCTGCAATCCCTCTTGTACCGCGACGTCGCCTCCTGCCGGAGCCATCCGTGGCACCGGGACGGCTTCGACCGCCGGGACCTGACGGATACGGCGAAGCGGGGCTCCGCTGCGGGAAGAGCGCTCCGTCAGGTCTGATAAGTGTGGCGGGATATCACCCGCTTTCCCGATCGTTCCAGCACATCCACGCGGATCGTATCTCCCGGGCGGATGGTGCCGTCGGTCAGGTCGATGATCAGTGTCTCCCCCGGACTCCAGAATACCCCCTGGCACCCCGATCCGCCGATCCACTGGACTCCATAGTGGTGGGTGCCAATGAAGTTATGGCCGTTCAGGGTGGATATGTTGCAGCGCAGCGGTATGCCGTTTTTGTATATTTTCGCCTCTAGATCGTCGTTTTTCATCTCCTGCGAACCGCTGTGCCGGAGAATGATACGGCTGTCGTAGTTCAGGGAATGAGGATACAGTTCGCTCTCGTGGTGGATCGAGGTGATGACGAAGATGGCGGGAATGCCGGACGACCATTCCAGTGCTGGCAGGTGGAAGAGGAGGAGCACCAGAAGAGCGAGGAGAATGGTGATGGCAATCAGAAGGATGGTGGCCAGGGAGTGTGAATCCGCGTCCTCCGCTCGAAGCATTCCATACTGAAATTCTGCAGGAAGCAGGGATAAACTTTCAGGTCGTCCCAGAACTCTCCCGACCGGTTCGGACAGACCTGGCGGACAGGCCCCGGGAATGCGTGTCATGCCATCCATAGCGGGAAACGATCTTCCGGAAGGCTTCGATCCTGATGTAGAATCGTTCGATGCCACTCCGTCCCCTGCAGATTCTTCATTCACCGGATCGCGCCTCCTCCCTCCGGATGCGACCGGTTTCGTGATTGACCGGGATCGCGCTCCGAAGCGCCGCTTTCTGTTCTACGGGCGGCGTGCATGCGTGCCGCAGGTTCGATAGAGCTTCGAAAGGTCGCAGCCGGATTGCAGATGGAGTCGGAAGAATCGCCGGGCAGGTTCCCCTTTCTGCGGAATACACACGGGGGTCGGGGCACAGGGGATGCCGTTCCGAAGGGAGCTTGGGGATAGGGGGGGGTTTATGAGGCGGATGCTCCGGAGACTCTCCACGGGATCGCCGTCGACTTTCCGGAATGTCACGATCCGGGCTCAGGATTCCCAAGAGTCCCGCCATCGCGGGACGTTTCATTTTCTGAAAAGGACCGTCTTTCCGTTCGGCTTTTACCGACGCCGATGCATTGGTCGGGGAACCCCAGCAGCCAGCGTACCTGGATCTCTTCCCCCCCGGCGGGCAATCTCTCCACGGCGCGATGCGTCCGTTCGCATGCGGCAGCGTCCGCTCCCATTTCATGCGGGAAGAGCGGGATAGGGGGCGGCGGGCGTTGGAGATCGCATGCTGCGCCCGTTTGGCGCTTCGGGAGAGGATACCTCTGCAGGAACCTGATTCCCCCGCAGCCACCCCCCTCCGTGGCAGGATCGGGATGGCCATTTCCATCGACGCTCGGGCTGGACTGGCACGGCACGGGATACCCCTTCGGAGCGTACGAATGGCGGAACCGGCGGGGAAAGGCTACAGAGATACGCCGATCCCGCTCTTCCTATCCCGGCAGAGGAGAACGGATGGAAAAGACATGAATTCGACCCCAGATTCCCGACATCCTTTGCGCGAGAAGCGTGCCAGCGCATGTCGCACCCCGCCTTGCGGCACCGCAAGAGCGCCGCCGGGAGGAGGCAACGGCATCCCCGCGGAGTACCGGCTCGTGCTGGTTTAAATAGATTTGTCGCCCATATTCTCGTGCCATGGGCTGCGATCCGATCCGACTCAGCATCATCGTTCTCTTCTTCCTGTGCCTCCTGCTTCCGGCCGCCGCTCAGGAATCGGATGGGGGCGGCGAGGTGGAGGAACTCTATCCCGTCATCGTCGAGGAGGAAGAGGAGGAACTCCCCGTGGATGCGGAGACCGGGCTGAACGCCACCGATGGCTCCGCCCCGCCTATTGCCGTCAGCGACACCGAAACGGAGATCGAACTCCACCAGGCTCCGGCCCTGTACGAAACCCTTCTCTGGAAGTACGCGACCGTGGACAGGATCACGGCAGCATCCATCGCGGCGGACGGATCCCTGGCGGCAGCGGGAACCTACCGCCCCGGCCAGATCTATGTCTGGGATGGAAACGGCACGGTCCAGTGGACGAAGGGGCTGAGCGTACCTGTCAACGGCATCTCGATCTCGCCGGAGGGCAGGTACGTCGCCGTTGCCGCAGACAGGGTATACCTCTTTCTCCGGCAGGGAGCGGAGAAGTGGAGCAGGAATACGGGATACTTCGCCTACAGCGTGGCAGTGTCAGCCAATGGTAACCGTGTTGCCGCCGGGTTTGACGATGGGAGCATCCAGGTGTTCGACCAGGAAGGGAGAGAGATCGCGCGGTATGCGGCAGAGGGCAACGTGATCAGCACTGCGATATCCGAAAATGGCAGCTATGTTGCAGGGGGTTCGGACGACAGGGCCATCTACTTCCTTGACTCCAAGGGAAGACTTCTCTGGAAGCGCGTCACGGGGGGCAGCGTGGCGGGTGTCGCCATGTCGGCTGACGGTTCACTCGTCGGAGCGGGTTCGACGGACCGCGTGGCGTACTTCTTCGATCGGGAGGGAGCGCTTCTCTGGAAGTACGCTGCCAGCAGACGGATCTCTTCAGTCTCCATATCTCCCGAGGGGAATCTGGCAGCGGTCTGCGAGGGGAGCCGGATCCACGTATTCACCGCCGAGGGAAGACCGCTGTGGGTCTTCGATACCACAAACGAGGGCAACTACGTCTCCACCACCTCGTTCGGCGCGCTGGTGGGCCCCGAGATCACCCGTGCTGCCATCTCGGGACATCATCTGTTTGCCGGCAGCGGCAGCGGCGATCAGCGGGTGTACTACTTCTCCCTGAGCGCCGTGAAGCCCGTGCCCGAGAAACAGATGGGAAGACTGGCTGCCCGTGCCGTCGGCCTGGCGGAAGTGCATCAGGAATACCTGTATACCGGCGGATCAGCCCAGGATCCGGGGGAGTACACCTACATGTCCGCCGTCACCCATCTCGACCGGGATCCGGATGGCCCGATTCGGGTGCGGATTGCGGCCGCCCCGGAGTGGGTGGAGAGGCAGCCCGGGGGGATAGCCGGGATACGCATCGCGGAGTGGAGCGGAGACGGGTCTCCGCTGGTGCTGGAGACGACGTTTGTGGGCTACGATCTGTTCGGCAACGTCGTCTTCGAAGCGGTCTCTGATAACTCGTCTGCCAGGTTCGGATTGACATCCCAGGCGGCCTCCGGGGAGCGCGGTCTTTTCGATTCCCTCTTTTTGGAGCCCGGGCTGGGTGGCGTCGGCGTCCTGGTCGTATCCGCAGTAATGGTCACATTCATCGTCCTTCGGCACATATTCCGCAGAACTTCCAGAAAGACGTCTTCGAGAAGGAGATAGAAGGAGCGGGCGCGAGAATCCCCGCCGCAGGAACGCAGAGAGAGATGACGGGCAGCGGGCTACTCCGAGAGTTCTTCGATGGCCAGCTGGTACATCCAGTCGACGAGGAGATCGCACTCCTCGACCGTGCACTCCCGCTCGCATCCGATGCAGGGCACCAGTTCCCCGCCGGCGATGATCAGCCTCGGCGTCACCGCCTGTCTGCGGGCCCGGAGCACGTATGTCTTGATGCCTTCCCGGCGGAACTCGATCCGCTCGATCAGACCGGCGTCCAGGAGCCGCTTGACGATTCGGGAGCATTTCCTGCTGTCGATGTCCAGCAGTTTCCAGAGTTCGCTCTGGAGAACCCCCTCCGGCTTCGACTGGATGATCCGGAGCGCCTCCGCCTCGGCCTCTGTCAGGGGCACAGTCTTCTGCTCCGCCATGGCAGGTTCAGATAACGGGGGATATTGTCAGAATATTGTTCCCCCGGATCACTACTGTGCCCAGGTTCCGTCCCCTCTGGCTGTCGGTATACTCGATCGTCTCATCCATGTGGATGTTCAGGTACTCGTCCACGGCAACGAGCCTTCCCTGCAGTTTCCGCTTCTCGTCTTTGATCTCTACGATAATCTTTGAATCCACGAGGCCGAATACCTTCTTTATGGGCAGAACGATGCTGGTCGCCATCTTCGGTTATGTGGTTGGTGTGAGTTGATTAAATTTTCTATTGCAGGAATCTCGACGCCCGCGGGCGGGGAACATTTTCGTTCTCCTGTTGTTACCGCCCCGTATCTGCCGTCGCCGGGCGTGCGCGGGCATCGACCCGGGTGCACAGGGACGTTGGGCACACGCAGGATCGGCCACGCGGGGGGAGGGATGTCTCGCTGCCAGCCTCTGCACCTTCCGTCCACAGCGAATACGGTATGCGCGCAGCGTCTCCGACCCGCCTCGTCCAATCGGTGCAGGGGTGACGTCCCCTGCTCCTGTGCATGGGCCCGGTAGCGCATTCCGGCCCGGATTGCCTTTCTCTTCCCGGCAACGGCGGAGATCCCCGGAGACCGTCGTCGCATGCGGGATGCAGCGCAGTCGACCCGGGCTCTCCGGGATCCTCTCGCCCTTCAGTATACCCCGCCGGAGGAGCGGAGGTTCCGGCAGGGTTGCGCCCGCCAGCCCTAACGTGCGACAGGGCCGGAAATTCGGTGGCCGGACGTCTTTCGCGGGCGGATTGGTTGTGGAGAACAGTCGGGAGTCCGTGCAGTGGGTGGACGATGTGCCTCGATCTCTCGCGATGCAGGGCGCAGAACCAGTATCCCGACAGGCTGACGTCGGGATCGGGAAAGGAACGCTGTATGTCATTATCCCCGAGACGCTGCAATCCGGGGGTGTTGCCGGGCCGCTCCTTCCGGAATGTCGTATGGGGGAATGGAGCGGGTAGATAGTCTCTCTTTGTTAGGACTAACGGGCGGAGAGATCGAAGAGGGCGACAGCCGGCGAGCCCGGATGAGAGGGTCTGCAGGGAACCGGGCTCTATCGCACTGCATGGGGAAGAAGGGCGCACTCCTGCGCCAGGCGCGGACCGATTCCGGATCGCGACCATGCCAATCCCCGTACGCCCCGAAAGGCGGATGGCGGCGGGTCGCCCTGCGGTGTGTTGAGAAACCGGCTATGAACGAGCGGCAAAAATACGCGTTCACGGGGTTGCCGACCGCTACCCCGCTGCAGGATTCAGCCCTGCTCTCGGGACGAGCGACACCGCCGCTGATCGAGAGTCTGCGGTGCGCGGCAGATCCCCTGCCTCCCGCAGGAACGTCTGTGCCGCTCGGTGCGAACCCGGCACGGAACGGGTCTCGGGCAAAGGCAAGGAAAGGGATCCGGGATACGGTTGCCCCCGCATCGGCCGCTGGCAGAAAAGGGGGTGTTATTCGGGCAGGCCCTCCCACCGCTCCTTGAGTTTTGCCTCCACCTGAGGGAGCGTCGTGTACTCCATCTCGTCCAGGGAGAGGCGATGGGGCTCGAACGGGCCGTGCGAGCGGAGGTAGTCTGCCACGCGGTTGGCCTTCTGCCGCACATGGTCAAACCCGGGGTCGTCGAACATGTCCACCGGGCCGATCAGCCGCCCGTCGCTCACCTGGAACCCGAGACAGACCACCCTGGGGGGTCCGTCGAACCGCGTGCAGTTAGCATCGCAGAGTCCGACGGGCATGAACGGTCCATGGTGGGAGCCCCGCATCCAGCCGGCCACGATGACAGGGTTGGTGAAGGCCTCGATCACTTCGCCCACTGCCGGAAGCCCGCTCTGGGCCCGCACGATCATGACAGGGTCGTCCTTGCCCACGTAGCGGCCGGCCAGCAGGTTCAGGCGCTGGGTGCTCGTCGAAGCCCCGATGAGACCGTCCTTGCGGTGCACGTACTTGATCACGTAGCGCGAGGGCGCACCGATGTAGGCGAGCATGTCGTAGATCTCCTCGGGGCAGCGGAACGTGATCTTCCGCTTCTCCACGACATCGTGCACCTCGAAGATGAACCCGCTGTGCAGCCCGGGATCGATCACGAGACCGGGAGTGTTGAAGGGATCGGCGAAAATTTTGTACAGGAAATAGTTCCAGGCTCCCGGCTCGGTCTTGTCCGCCATGAAGACCAGCACCGGGTCGCTCCCCCGCTCCTCGAACTCCATCTCGGCAACCCCGGGCCCCATGCCCTTCACGTTGCCGGAGAACGCGGTCGAGAGGAGGTCCTGGCCCGCCCCGTAGAGCTTCATCCCCCTCGCAATCTCGGCACAGGCGCTGAAGACGTCCCATGCCAGGGTGTGGATCTCCGCGTCGTCCTCGCCCCGGGTGTGGGTCATGATCAGGTTCAGATCGTCACCGGCGTGCGTCACAAAAGAGTCGATGATCCGCTTCCCCTCTTCCGCTTTGAGCATCTGCGCCGCCTTCTCCATGAGCGAAGGGTGGATGCGGGAATGGCCGGGGAAACTACCAATATCCGCTTTGATGACAGAGACAGTTGTCCTGGGCATACGTCACCACATTAGTAGTGGTATTCATCATATGTATAGCTAATTTCGGGGAAGAGCGATCAGGCGGGAGGTGCGGTAAAAATGGATCATCCCGGGGCTGCCGCCTTCCGAAACGTCACCTCGAGCACGCCGTTCCTGCAGGAGCACCGCATGGACTCCGCATCGACCGGGGGCAGGTCCACGCTTTTACGGAACGTACGGTCTCCCGTCTCGGCGACGATTGTGAGCGTGCCGCCCGTGAGCCCGAGATGGATGTCCTCGAGGCGAGCGCCGGGCACCTCGGCGGCCGCTATCACGAGATCGCCGATCGTGTGCACCTCCGCTCCCGGCTCGGTGCTGTCCATCGGAACCCTCTTCGGCTTCGAACCGATGATGACGATCCGGAATCCTCCGGGGAGCATCTGTGAGCCGATACCGGCCTGCCTTAAGAGCGCCTCGATGATCGAATGCAGATCTTCGAAGCCGTCGTTTTCGAAATGGCTGTTCATGACCGTTTACCGGGCGACCGTGGTTGCGAGTCTTCGAAGTTTCTCCTGTTCCTTTTCCAGCCTCTCGGCGAGCTCTTTCGTGAGGCGGCGGATCTCCACCCATTCCTTGCGCCGCTCGAAGACCCTCTGGCGGAGCTGTTCCTTCATCGCCGCAACATCCTCCGGGAGCCCGGGCGCCTTCATCATGCCCTCCGCACGCTTCACGATCGCGACCGCCTCCTCGAGGGCATTGCGCTGTTCGGCGTTGTAGATCATCTCCCAGGCCTGGCGTTCGGCCTCCTCGATCGACTCACGGTCCATGGAGCCCCGCACCTTTCCCATCGCCTCCTCGAAGTGGCGGCGGGTAATCCGCACGTTCCCGATCGCATCCATCCTCTCCGACTCCGGCCGCCCGCCCATGGTGGCCAGGAACTCCCGCATGGCGGAAAGTTTGGCCTCTCTCACCAGGTTGGCGATATCGGCGCCCACATAACCGTCCGTCAATCCAACCAGCTCGTCGATGCTGACATCGCCGCCCAGGATCTGCTCAGCGTTCCGCAGGTACACTTCGAAGATCTTCCGCCGGGCATCCGCGTCGGGGGGCGGCACGTAGATGAGCCGGTCCAGCCGCCCCGGGCGGAGCAGTGCACCGTCGATCATGTCGGGGCGGTTCGTCGCCCCGATCACCACCACGTTCTTGAGCTCCTCCATGCCGTCCAGTTCGGTCAGCACCTGGGAGACCACGCTCTCGGTCACATGGGACGAGCCCACGTACAGCCCGCGTTTGGGCACGAGAGAGTCGATCTCGTCGAAGAAGATGATCGACGGCGCCGCCTGGCGAGCGCGGTGGAAGACCGCACGCACGCCCTTCTCGGACTCGCCCACCCACTTCGAGAGGAGCTCCGGGCCTTTCACCGAGATGAAGTTGGCCTCGCTCTCGTTCGCCACTGCCTTGGCAAGCAGGGTCTTTCCTGTGCCCGGAGGGCCGAAGAGCAGGATGCCCTTCGGGGGTTTGGTCTGGAGGCGGGCATAGACGTCCGGATACTTCAGCGGCCACTCCACCGCCTCCGTCAGTTCGGCCTTCACCTCCTCGAGACCTCCGACATCGCTCCAGTCCACGTCAGGGACCTCGACGGCCACCTCCCTCATCGCGCTTGGCTCGACATACTTCATCGATTCGTCGAAGTCGTCCCGCGTGACGACCAGCTGGTCCATGATCTCGGAGGGGATCGACTCCTCGATCTTGATCTGGGGCAGCACCCTCCGCAGGGCATGCATCGCCGCCTCCTTGACCAGGAGAGCGATGTCTGCGCCGACATATCCATGGGTGATGTTGGCGTAGTACTCCAGATCGACGTCGCCTGCGAGCGGCACTCCCCGGGTGTGGATGTTGAATATCTGGAGGCGCCCCCGCTTGTCCGGAATGCCGACCTCGATCTCGCGGTCGAACCGCCCGCCGCGCCGCAGGGCGGGATCGATGATGTCCGGCAGGTTGGTTGCGGCGATGACCACCACCTGCCCCCTGGCCTTGAGGCCGTCCATCAGGGAGAGGAGCTGGGCGACCACGCGGCGCTCCACCTCGCCGGTCACCTCCTCCCGCTTGGGGGCGATCGCGTCGATCTCGTCGATGAAGATGATGGCCGGAGCGTTCGCGGTCGCCTCC
Source organism: Methanomicrobiales archaeon (assembly GCA_030019205.1). Classification (NCBI taxonomy): domain Archaea; kingdom Methanobacteriati; phylum Methanobacteriota; class Methanomicrobia; order Methanomicrobiales; species Methanomicrobiales archaeon. The sequence goes on along the minus strand of JASEFH010000010.1, from coordinate 32,393 downwards.
TCGAAGACCTCGCGGAGCCGCTGCTCGCTCTCGCCGTAGTACTTGCTCATGATCTCGGGGCCCGAGAGCGTGATAAAGTGAGCGTCCACCTCGTTTGCGACCGCCTTCGCGATCAGCGTCTTGCCCGTGCCCGGCGGGCCGAAGAGGAGTACGCCCTTCGGGGGCTCGATCCCCAGCCGCTCGAAGAGCTCCGGGTGGCGGAGGGGCAGCTCGATCATCTCGCGGACGAGCTGGAGCTCGCGGTCCAGTCCTCCGATGTCCTCGTAGTGCACGTCCCCGATCTCTTTCTTCCCTTTCTCCGGCTCATAGGGGGTCTCTTTCAGTTCCACCTCGGTATCGTCCGTGACGATGGCGACCCCCTTCGGCATCACCTTCGAGATCACGAAGGTGAGCGGGTTGCCCATGAGGTTGACGCGGAGGGTCTGCCCCTCGATGACCAGCCGCCCGCGCACGAGGCGTCCCAGGTACTGCTCGCCCCCCACGAGGCGTATGGGCTGAGTCGGCTGGATGACGACCTTCTTGGCGTAGCCGGCCTCTGTCTTGCGGATGCGCACTTTGTCGTCGATCCCTGCCCCTGCATTACTGCGGATGTTGCCGTCGATCCGGAGGATGGCCTTTCCGGTATCCTCGGGATCGCTGGGCCAGACCGTTGCAGCGGCCTTCTTCCGCCCGGAGATCTCGATCACGTCTCCGCTGACGAGACGCATCTCCTTCATCAGGTCCAGGCTCAGCCGCGCAATGCCTCTTCCCGCATCCCCGTGAAAGGCCTCCTTCACAGTGACTTCGTATGTATCGGCCATGGTACGATCTCCCACTCTCTTTCAGTATGCGTCGTCTACAGGTATGAGATTTACGTAAGGTAAGTGTATTAGAATATATAAATTTTACTCTGGATCGCCCGAATGGTTGCAGCGGATCGCCCCGTCCTCGGTGACGATCCAGTCCATCCTGACATCGTTTGCATCGGCCGGAATTGCATCCACCTGCTGGCAGGAGAATGCCACGCCGATCTTCACCACTCTGCGGTGACGGATCAGGAACCGATCGTAGTAGCCTGCACCGTAGCCCAGGCGGTTCCCGGCGGGATCGAATGCGAGCATAGGTATGACTGCGACCGTGACGTCCTCCGCCCGTGCCGGAATCTCGTGCCCGATGGGTTCGGGCACGTGGAACGTGCTCTCCACCAGGTGATGGAGATGCTCCAGATAGGTCAGGCGGAGCGACACCGTCTGCCGCTCAATGATTGGGACGACAATATGTTTTCCGCTGGCGAGGAGGCACTGTATGAGTTCGCGGGTGTCCACCTCCGGCTCTTTGGAGACGTACGTGAGAATGGGATCGTGCGTTTCGAGAAGGGGGAGGAGGTGCGTGCGGATCTGCCGCGCCTTCTCCGCGCGCACCCCCGGTGCGAGGTTCAGCCTCCGATCCTTCGCCACCTGCCGCAGCTCCCGCTTATCGACACTCATGTGCCGCTCATTTACGTATAGTTGATGAAATACCCACTTAAAATATTGGATCCCGGGCTCTGTCGAAATCCTCACCAAGGGCCTGTGTTCGGCTCTCGGGTGTTCTCCGGGGAAGGGCCCCGCTCCTCCTGCCCCTTCGTGCGACAGAGAGCATCCTGCCCGGCATGTACAGTTCCGGTACGGGCCTGTCGCACGGTCCCCCTCCCCTCACCGAGGGGAAGGGTGAATGCGGATCATCGATGGGTCATCCGCGGGACAGGTGGAAAATCTGCCGGGGAGCTATTCTGCAGAGCCGGATCCCGGGAAACTGGCGGATGCCAGTGCCGACCGGTCAGGCATCGGATCCCGCGGGTTTGCGATCGCCCCGCCGTGCCGTTACGAGTTGGCTCCGCTGGCGCATTCCTGCCGCCCGTGCAGGATCGGGGGGGTTGCCCCGGGCCTCAACGGTCGTCCGGAATAGTCCTCTGAAATGTCCCAGGAACCGCAGAAATGCAAAAGGGGTGTTAAAAGGTGAAGTGGCGGTTGACGATCTTCAGAGCGCAGTAGTCACCGCACATCGTGCAGGCATCCGTGTCGGCGGGCATCCGTTCGCTTCGGATCCTTCTGGCGTGCTCCGGGTTGATCGCCACCTGGAACTGCCGCTCCCAGTCGAGATCCCGGCGCGCATGCCCCATCTCCAGATCGGCATCCCGTCTTCTGAGTTTGATCATGTCCCCGACGTGGGCGGCGATCCGGGAGCTGATCACACCCTCGTAGACCTCCTCAGGCGTCGGCAGGGCCAGGTGCTCGCTCGGGGTGACGTAGCAGATGAAGTCGGCGCCATTGGCGGATGCGAGGGACGCCCCGATGGCGGCGACGCGGTCGTCGTAACCGGGCGCGATATCGGTCACGATCGGCCCGAGCATATAGAAGGGTTTGCGGTTGGTCACCCGTTTCTGGAGGATCACGTTCGCCTCGATCTCGTCGATCGGGATATGGCCCGGCCCCTCCACGATCGTCTGGACACCTTCTGCATGCGCTCTGTCGGCGAGCTCGGCGTTGATGATCAGCTCCTGGACCTGCGCCCGGTCGGTGGCGTCGTGCACGGCGCCCGCCCGCATGCCGTTCCCCATGGAGAGCGTCACCTCGTGCTCTTTCAGGATCTCCAGGAGGTAGTCGAACTCGCTGTAGAGCGGGTTCTCCTTCTCGTTGTGGATCATCCAGGCGGTCATGAAGGCCCCGCCGCGAGAGACGAGACCCCCGTGTCTCCCCTGGTTCCGCAGCCGCTTCATCGTCTCGTAGTTGATCCCCGTGTGGATGGCCATGAAGTTGGTCCCGAGCTTCGCCTGTTCGGCGGTGATCCGGAAGAGGTCGTCCTCCCGCATATGCACCACGGCGCCGTGCTTCCGCGCCGCCTCGATGAATGCCTGGTAGAGGGGAACAGAGCCGACGGAGAGGGATGTGGCCGCAATCACCCGTTTTCGGATGTCCACGAAGTCGCCGCCCGTCGAGAGCTCCATCAGCGTATCCGCGCCGGCCCGCTCCGCCATGATCGCCTTCTCCACCTCCATGTCCACGTTCACGATGTCTGTCGATGTGCCGATCGAGGCGTTGACCTTGGTGCGGAGCCCCTCGCCGATCCCGCATATTCTGACATTCCGGTAGGGGGATACGGGGATGACGATGTGGCCGCTGGCGACGCCTCGCCGCACGAAATCTTCCGTCACGCCTTCAGCCCTTGCCACCTGCCGCATCTCCTCCGTGACGACGCCCCGTCGCGCATCCTGAATGAGTCCCATGCAGTATTGGTGGGAGAAAAGACCTGATAAAGGCTCGGTTTTTCTGTTCCTGACTAAATCTGGCTTGTTAACTCATCAAGTAAACTTGATTTGCATTAGGACAACTTTTTTTACCCTGTGGGGCTCGAGGAGGGAGGGAACGAAGCTGCAACCCCTCCAGCGCCCCCTGGCTTCGCGCATGCGCACCCGGTGTGTCCCTGAGGATGACTCCCTTTCCATCATCGCGAAGGGCGATCCCGGCGGGACGCGGGTGAGGGGCGAGAGACTCAACTCCCCTCTCGCCATCTCAGTCGGGCGCGATGATGCGTGGCCTCGTAACGGGGAGGAAGGATGGCGGTGCACGGCGGGCACGAGCCCTTCGAAGGAGGGGGACGGCGGGAGATCTGCTCCGTCCCCGGGAGCGGGACATGCCCGCGCCCCACGCAATAGATTAAAAACCGCTGTTGCCCACTTAGTACACGAGTCGGTGGTTGGTTGAAGGTCAATTTCGGGGGTTTTGTCCCCCTCAGCACGGTCGATTGGCGGGGGAGAGCGGTCTGCACAGTATTCCTGCGGGGCTGTCCGGTGCGGTGCGATTACTGCCACAACCGATCCATCCAGGACGGCGAGGACTTCCGCAGCATCGAGGAAGTGATCTCCCTGATCCATACCTCCCGGCTCCTGGTGAGCGGTGTGGTCTTCTCGGGGGGGGAGCCCACCCTCCAGAAAGCCCCCCTGCTGGCGCTGGCGTCTGCCTGTCGGAAGATGGGCCTTGCAATTGGGGTCCAGACGAACGGCGTGTTTCCGGCAACGCTCGAAGCTCTCCTGGAGCGGCGTCTGGTCGACCGGATCGCCCTCGACCTGAAGACCCGCTGGGAAAGGTATGATAATCTTCTGAAGCGAAAATTCGTGGATAAGGTGCAGCGCTCGCTCCTCATCTGCCGCCAGGCGTACGAGAAGGGCGAACTGCCGGAGTTCGAGGTGGTCATCACCCTCTTCCGGGGCTGCGAAGACGAGGCCCAGTACATCGCCAGGGAGGCGAACGGCGTGGATCTGGTGCTTCAGCAGGGCGTCCTCGGAACCATCGCCCCGCTGACGCTGGCAGAGATGAAGAGGGTCGGCGATCAGCTCGGCCGGCGGGTGAAGATCCGCACGAGGGAAGAAGGCGAGGTGGAGTATGAAGGTGATCGGAGTCGTTGGATTGCCCGCGAGCGGTAAGGGAGAGTTCTCGCGGATCGCGCGGGGGATGGGCATCCCCGTCGTGGTCATGGGAGACGTCATCCGGGCTGCGGTGGAGGAGGAGGGGCTTCCCCTGACCGACCGCAACCTGGGCGACATGGCAAACCGCCTCCGGAGGGAGGAGGGCATGGATGCCATCGCGCAGCGCACGCTCCCCCTTCTGGCGGGGCTGGACGCCGACCGGGTGGTCGTGGACGGCATCCGAGGGGACGCGGAGGTGGAGACGTTCCGCCGCCACTGTGCGGACTTCACGCTGGTCGGTATCTGCTGCGGGTTCGAGATTCGGGCGCAGCGACTGAGCCGACGGGGAAGGAGCGACGATCCCCGCCACCATGCGGAGCTGCGGGAACGGGACCGCCGCGAGCTCGCCTGGGGGCTGGGGAGGGCTCTTGCCGAAGCGGACTACACCGTCTGCAACGAGGGAACCGTGGCGGAGTTCGAGGAGAGCGTAATCCGGCTGCTGTCCAATCTGCAGGGGGCGTAAATGCCGCTCACACCGGCCTTCTCCGCCTCATCCCGCGTCTGGGAGTCATGCGACTGGGTGCATGCCCTTGAGCCCATGGGCTACCGGGGCTGGGAGATCGTCTCGGACGGAAGGTACAGCCTCCTGAATGAGGATACATTCCGGGGCATCCGGGATACGATCGGGAGCACCTCCCTGCAGGTGACCGTACACGCCCCCTACAGCGACCTCAACATCGCCTCGATGAACCACCCCATCTACCGCGAGTCGATCCGCCAGACGATAAAGACGATCGAGGCTGCGAACAGGCTCGGGGCCTCGACAGTGACCTTTCACCCCGGCTACCTCTCCCCCGTGGGCAAACTGGTGCCGGACAAGGTCTGGGCAGCGCAAAAGTCCGCTCTCGCCGAGATCGGGCGGGCGGCATCGGAGTTCGGGGTGCTGGCATGCCTGGAGAACCTGGGAGGATATCGGGAGTTCCTCTGCCGCTTCCCGGAGGAGATCCTGGGCATGACCGAGGATCTGGAGGGAATCGGGATCACGCTCGACGTGGGGCACGCGAACACGGTCGGTCGGGTACCGGCGTTCCTGGCCCATCTCGGATCCGTGCACCACCTGCACATCCACGACAACCACGGCAGCCGCGACGAACATCTGGCCCTGGGCGCAGGCACCATCGACTGGAAGGAGGTCGGGCGGGCAGTCGCCTCCCGCTACTCGGGAACGGTGGTGGTGGAGGGGCGGAGCCTGGAAGAAGCGAACCAGAGCCTGTCCATGTTCCGGAGGTGGTTCGTATAGCCGGCGAGACGCTGCACGTCTACTTCCTGGGGACGGCGGGGGCACTCCCCACCCCCTACAAGAACCCGCCCTGCATCATGGTGCGGCGGGGCTCTGTCACCCTCCTCTTCGACTGCGGGGAAGGGGCGCAGCAGCAGATGATGCGGGCCCGCAGCGGGTTTTCAGTGGACGGCATCTTCGTCACGCACTGGCATGCGGACCATTTCCTGGGGATCTTCGGCCTCACGGAGACGCTCTCGTTCATGGGCAGGACGGAGCCGCTCACCGTTTACGGGCCGGAGGGCGTGCACGAGTTCGCGGGGCTGGTGCGGCAGATCGGAAGGTCCAAGCTGGGCTTCCCCCTCCTTGCGCAGGAGCTGACTCCCGGATCCACGGTCCCGTTCGAGGGGTTCTCCGTCACCGCGTTCGGAATCCAGCACGGCATGCCGGGCCTCGGCTACATCCTCGCAGAAGACGACCGCCCCGGGAGGTTCAACCGGGAGCGCGCGATCGAACTGGGAGTGCCTCCGGGACCGCTCTTCGGGCGGCTCCAGCGGGGGGAGACGGTCACGATCGTGCAGGACGGCAGGGAGAGAGAGATCCATCCCGACGATGTCCTGGGGCCTCCCCGCCCGGGGAGGAAGCTGATCTATACGGGCGACACGCGGCCCATACACCACAGCATCGAGACGGTGGGACGGGGGGCGGATCTCCTCATCCACGACGCCACGTTCGACGATGCCGAGCGGGAGCGGGCGATCGAGGTATTCCACTCCACCGCTGGCGAGGCCGGGGAGGCGGCGGCGCATCTGAACGTGCAGAGGCTTGCGCTCGTGCACATCAGCTCCCGGTACACGAATCCGGCAACCCACATCCGCGATGCGCGCAAGAAGTTCGACGGGGAAGTGATCGCGCCGCCCGATCTGACCGTGCTGGAGATATCCTTCAGGAGCTGATATGGCAGGCGAGAGTGATTCCGATGATCGAGGGCATAGGCCGCCGCATCGGATATCTTCTTACCGGGCTGATCGCACTTCTGATCGCTTCCCTGGCCGAAATCGGTGCAGGAATATCCCTAGGTTCCGTCAACGAGCTCATCGCGATGCTCCCCGGCCTGCTGCTGCTGGTGCCGCCATCGATAGACATGCGGGGGAATATATCCGGCGCACTCGTCTCCCGCCTGGCATCGTCCATGCACCTTGGCGAGTTTGAAATCAAACTTGCAGAAGAGAGTGTGCTGGGGGACAATATTCGGGCAGCCATCATCATCACCCTGGTCATCTCCCTTCTTCTCGGACTCATGGCGAGTGGAACGGCCGGACTCATGGGGATCCACGGTCTCACTCCCCTGGATTTCACGCTGATATCCGTCTTCAGCGGGATCCTGTCAGGATCTCTCCTGATCCTGTTCACCCTGGTCATATCCGCCGCCAGCTACTGGTATGGTCTCGATCTGGACATGATCGGGGCTCCATCGGTGACAGCGATCGGGGATCTGGTGACGGTTCCGATCCTGCTCATCACCGCACTCGGCGTTCTCCGGATTCCAATGGAGATCCGGGTCGCCTGCGGAATTGCCATTCTCATACTGGCCATTCTCCTCGTGGCCTACACTTCGCGGACAACAGACCGCATCCGCTCGATCTTTCGGGAAAGTCTCATGCTCTTACCCCTGCTCGCCTTCCTTGGCATCATCGCGGGTGCTGTCTACAGCACGGAGGCGGAGCAGCTGACCACCTCTGCAGCGCTGCTCATCCTTATCCCGCCTTTCATGGGGGTCTGCGGTTCGATTGGAGGCATCATGAGTTCGCGGCTCGCGACGGGACTCCACATGGGGACAATCTCTCCGACATACCTGCCGGGGCGGGACTCTCTTCCTTACTTCTCCCTCACTTTTCTGTACGCGGTCGTACTGCTCCCGTTCCTCGGATTCACCGTCCACATCGCTGCCGGGGTGTTTGGGATGGGATCGCCCGGCGCGCTCCTGCTGGTGGGGATCAGCATGTCCGCGGGAGTGGCAGTCATGGCCCTGACAAGTGCCATCGCTTACCTGGTTGCCAGCCTCTCCTTCCTGCACGATCTGGATCCGGACAGTTTCGGGATACCGATCATCACAACCACGATTGATGTGATTGGAGCGCTGGTATTGACGACGATGATCGCCATTGTGCTCGGCTGATTCCTGTCCGGTCCTCTGTCCCGAAATTGCGATTTTATCCCGAGGAAAGGCGGGCTCCGATCGCACAGTTCGAGGAAGCGGAGGAGTTGCCGGTATTTGTTACCTTCGCACGAGTCGAGACTGCAGGCAAAGGCTGCGGACAGGCTCGCCGACCGAAAAGAGGCGGATGTACTCCGGGATGAGAGAGATCCGATGGTGCATCCGATGCGCAGGCGATCAGGTCCCGTGCGAGCAGTTGTGCATCCATGCCGTGGATTCCGGCCGTTCGAGAGGGGGAGAGACGAAGGCATAATCGGTCTGACAGATCGGCACATGTCTTCCTGCGCGCTCATTCCCCTTCAGCCGCGAGCACTCCCTGGAAAGTCGTGCCCTGAGCAGCGAGATGGATACTTCAGGGCTGCAGAACAGGAAGAAAATGAGTTCTGAAGCCCCTTGCATGCACCAGAGCCGGGTTCTGCCGGTCTCTGCTGATGGCAGGTGCTGGAAATCCGATGTGCGCATACCCGCATGAACCCAGTCCGACCGGATGGGGAGGGCAGGATTGCACTGCGACAAAGACAGATATGCGGGGATCGTTTCGGGGATGTAAGGCGGAATCGGGTGAAATCCCCGCAGTATCCATGCCTCAGGTCTGAACGAATGCGGTGCGCTTTGGGACCGCAAAACATTATTCCGGTGGTGTCTGCATGGATCTCCCTATTGGGCGATGTAAATACGGAATCAACATAATTATCATTGATTCAGGTTCAACCAAGTTTTATATATTAATTTTATCTTATAATCTTGATACAGGCTGATGGATTTTAAACTTTTTAGTCGGTAATAAGGATTAAATAGTTAAAGCAATGTATATCCCCGTGCCCCCGCTTAGGTTCGCTAGGCAGGGAATACTCCATCTGGTTGAGGTGAGAACAACGCTATGAAGATGCTGATGAGAGCAGGCACCATTCTCGCAATGGTCTTGCTGGTTGCCGTGGCGTTTGTCGGGGTCGCCAGTGCCGGCGATTCTGTATGCACACCGTCCGACGGCTGCAAGTGCACCGTGAAGGGTGCAAAGTATGGCTACTGCGAGGCAGGAACCTGCTGTTCCCGCGAGACCTGCACCGGGCTCGAGGGCTGGAAGATCTACATCGACCTGAACAAGAACGGGATGTGGGATGAGAATGAGCCCTACGACATCACGAACGAGACTGGCAATTACCTGATCCAGTTCGACTGCACTCAGGACTCTGTCGAATACCACATCCGCGAAGTCCAGCAGAATGGCTGGGTGCTGACTTTTCCACTCCTGCCCAATTACGGCTACCATGCAGCGTACCTGTGCTGCGGCTGCAACCCTGACCCGTGCGGCGATGCATGCCACAAGTCGATCTGGAGAAGTTTCTGCAACGAACCCCTGGGATGCACGCGGACACCCGGATACTGGAAGACGCACTCTGTATACGGCCCGGCACCCTACGACAGCACCTGGGCATCCATTGGAGAGGATACCCTGTTCTACGAGAGCGGCCAGAGTTTCTATGAGGTGCTGTGGACCGAACCCCGGGGCAACGCGTACTACATCCTCTCGTTCCAGTTCATCGCCGCCCAGTTGAACGTCCTGAGCGGTGCGCATCTCCCGCCGGCTGTGGAGGATGCGATGGAAGATGCGGCAGTTCTGTTCAACACGTACACCCCTTCGCAGATTGCTCAGCTGAAGGGGAACAGTGCGGTCCGGCAGAGGTTCATCGAGCTGGCGGACCTGATCAACGACTACAACGAAGGCGAGCTGGGGGTGCCCCACTGCACGTGACGGAATACAGGATATCCCAGGATATCTGAGAATCGCTGCATGGCCCTGCCCCCTTTTTTCGTCTTCGGCAGGGGTACCCGCATCGCTCATCGTTCTCCGGACAGGGCGAGACTCCCCGCTCCACGAATAACCGGATCCCGGAAGGCTCCGGGAATGCCCGCATCACCGGCAGAACTTCTTCGAGTCTCGCACCCCCCGTCTCTTCGATCAGCGCGGCGGGAGGATGGGCAGGTGTTGTCCGCCCTTCGGCCACGGAATACAGGAGAGAGTATCCCGGCACAGGCCGTATCGCTGTCACAGGGGGAGAGGGTATCGCGGAGTGGCGGGGTGCGCAACCCCCGATACGATGCACGGGAAGGAGGATCCGGGCAATGCCACCCGCCCTGTCCCTGTCGTGCACGACGGGATCCGTATACTCCGCCGCGAGCTTCGCCAATCCCGAAGGCCCGGGCTCGATCCTGTTGCAAACATCGTTTCATCCATCTGCGGTGATAGCCTGCGGTCTCCCCTCCCAGAGCCTGCCGCACGAAGGAAGGGGAATCCTGCTGGAAGGGAAGGGCCCCTCCCCCCGCCGGCTTCACCGAGGCTGCATTCGGATCCCGCGGGGATCTCTCCCCTGTCCCCCCATCCCCTCGGGATGAAGCCTCCATGGGCCTTCTTTCACACGGTGGCCTGAACCGCGGTTTGCCCCCTCTCCGGGATACCCGGCCGAAACCGTTTCAGATCGCACCGTTCGGTCATGCAACCTCTATGCCCGGGTCGCATCGGATCCCGGTAAAGAAGGCATGACCGATCCTCCTCGGATCGTCCGCGGATCCGTGCGTGTTGGAGGATGAATTCACGGTGAACCGCCGGGCTGGCGGTCCTTCATCGTCCACAGTCTCCCGAGCGGTAAACCGGCCTGGGAACAGCGGCAGGAGGATGAGCCCCTCGATCGGCGGCGGTAAGAGCCTGACATCGACCGCATTCATGCGGGTATCCCTGCGGCCAGGGCGTTCTCCGTGCCTGAACATAAACTAATATAGTGTTACATGGTCATACGTATGTGAGACGAAGTGAAAAGCGACCTATGGTGGAACGCGATTATCAACCCCGAAGCTTCAAAGATGTTCTGATCGAGATGAAAGACATCTCGGAATTGATGGTCGATCTCTCTTATTCTGCGATACTGTTCGAGAACAAAGAGATAGCCCGGGAGGTGGTGCACCTCGAGGAGTCGATGAACGAGATGGTGTACCAGGCCCGGATCACGAGCATCCTGGGCGCCCGGCGCCTCGAGGAGGCGGAGTGGATGAGTGGGATGCTGCAGGTCGCCGAGGCTGCCGAGCGGATCTCCAACTCGGCATCTCAGATCGCCCAGATCGTGCTCCGTGATATCCGGTTCCCCGCCAAGATCAAGCAGGCGCTCCCCGAGGCGGAGGAGGTGACCATCCGCGTCATCGTCAACCCGGGGAGCGCCCTCGACAGGCATACCCTGGGCGAACTCAGGCTCCAGAGCCGCACCGGAATGCGCGTGATCGCCATCCGCAGGGGATACGGCTGGTTCTTCGACCCCGACAAGAATTCGGAGATCTGCGGCGGCGACATCCTCATCGCCAAGGGTCTGGAAGGCGGAGTGGCGCTTCTGCACGAGATGGCCGGCGGTGCAATGGACGCCTGGCGCGAACGCGAAAGCACGGGCGATGTCGACGACCTCGATCGGGCGGTGCGGCTCATCGTGGAGATGAAGAACCTGAGCGAGCTTGCCGTCGGTCTTGCCTATACCTCCCTCCTGTTCAACAGCAAGGAGGTGGCAAACGAGGTCGCCACACTCGCCGACAGGATGCACGGGATGCGCTACCAGCTGGATCTCTGGGTGCTGGAGTCCGCGAGGAGGATAGCAGACGTGGAATATCTGCGCGGGCTCCTCTACATGACCTCGTTTGCCGAGGCGATTGGCGATGCTGCACATGCCATCGCCGATGTGATCCTGCGGGACATCGAGATACCTCCGCTCTTCCGGAAGATCGTGCGGGAGTCCGACGAGATCATCTCCCGCGTGGAGATCCGGGCGGATTCTCTGCTGGCGGGGAGAACCCTCCAGGAGGCATCCCTCGGGACAGTCACGGGAATGGTGGTCCTTGCCATCAAGAGAGGGGACCGCTGGACCTACCGCCCCGGCAAGCGGACGAGGCTGGAGGGCGGGGATGTCATCATTGCCAAGGGGCGGCGGGATGGCGAGTGCAGGCTGCTGCAGCTCTCGGGAGAGCGAGAGGTGGTCCCTGTGGAATGCGGAGAACAGTAATCATGGCGCAAGATACGAATACGATTGTATACCGCCTCTGCCCCGCCTGCGGGCTCGAGGATGTGGAGGTGGGCAAGACCTACGTAGCACGGGTGCAGGGATTTGCAAACTTCGGCACCTTCGTGCAGCTCAACGACCGCACGAAGGGATTGATCCACAAGAGCAACGTCAGGACGCGGCACGCCGAGAGGGATCAGGTGCTCGTGAAGGTGCTCACCATCCGCAGCAACGGGAACATCGACCTCGAGGAAGTGATCCTCCCCGAGTACCGCGTGGAGGTGGTCAAACGGACTTCCGCCCCCGTGAAACTCTCGGAGCTCGGGAAGAAGATCGGGCGGACCGTCTACATCGAGGGGGAGGTCGCCCAGATCAAGCAGACCAGCGGACCGACCATCTTCACCCTCGTGGATGGCTACGGTACGGTGAATGCGGCCGCATTCGTCGAGGCCGGTGTCAGGGCTTACCCGGAGGTGCAGCTCGGCGAAGGGGTGTCTATCGTCGGGGAGGTGATGCAGCGGAACAACCAGCTGCAGGTGGAGGTCTCATCCCTGTCCACGCTCACCGGGGAGGATGCCAGGAACCTGAAAGAGCAGATTGAGCAGGCTCTCGATCGGCGGGCGGAACCGCAGGACATGCCCTTTTTGATCGAGAGCGAGATCCTGGATCGACTCCGTCCCCAGATGCGGAAGGTGGCGAAACTGATCCGCAAAGCGGTCTTCGAGGCCCAGCCCATCCTCCTCCGCCACCATGCCGACGCCGACGGGATCTGCTCGGCGGTCGCCATCGAGCAGGCGGTGGTTGCGCTCATACGCGAGTGCGGCGGGGACTTCGATTCGGATTATTTTCTGTTCCGGCGGGCTCCCTCGAAAGCGCCCTTCTACGAGATCGAGGACATCACCCGCGACCTCGACGGAGCCCTGAAGGACTTCGCCCGCTTCGGCCAGAAACTCCCGATGATCCTGCTCACGGACAACGGCTCCACCGAAGAGGACGAACCCTCCCTGAAGATTGCGCAGGTCTACGGGCTGCCCGTGGTCGTGGTGGACCACCACCATCCCGATGCCGTGATCGACCAGTATCTGCAGGCGCACGTCAACCCCTACCATGTCGGCGGGGATTTTGGCATCACCTCGGGGATGCTGGGCACCGAGATCGCCCGCATGATCAATCCCGCGGTGGACCCTCTCATCCGCCATCTGCCGGCCGTTGCCGCCGTCGGCGATCGCAGCGAGGCTCCCGAGCGGGCATGGTACCTGGCCCTCGTAGAGGAGGAGTACACCGAGGAGCTCTGCAGGGATATCGCTCTCGCCCTCGACTACGAACAATTCTGGCTGCGGTTCAACGACGGGCGGGAACTGATAAAGGACATCCTGAACCTGAATGGCAACACCCTGCGGCATCGGAAACTGGTGGAGCTGCTCACGGCCGCGGCGAATGCCGCCATCGAGGATCAGCTGGAAGCCACGATGCCTCATGTCCGTTCGGAGGTGCTCCCGAATGGAGCCCGTCTCTTCCTGCTGGACGTGGAGATCCACGCGCACAAGTTCACCTTCCCGCCGCCGGGGAAGACTTCCGGCGAGGTGCACGACCGCCTGGTGCAGCAGCATGCCGGCGAGCCGGTGGTCACCATCGGTTTCGGGCCGGACTTCGCCGTGCTCCGCTCCCGGGGTGTGATGATGAACATCCCGAAGATGGTGCGCGAACTCCGCACCGAGATCTCGGGCGGGGGAGTCTCCGGCGGGGGTCACCTGGTGGTTGGCAGCATCAAGTTCGTGGAAGGGATGCGGGATGCGGTGCTGAAGGGGCTGATCGAGAAGATCGGGAAAGCCCCCCTCGGCAGCTGAGGGAATCGCATCCCCGGAGTCGGGGGTTCCATGGTTCACCGCATCCATACGCAGAGGTTCCGCTTCGTCGCAACCGACCATGCCTGCGGGGGCAGCCACGCGGGAGGAAGACCGCAGAACGAGGACGCGATGCTCGTTCTTTCCCTGAAGGATGCCTCGCTCCTCGCGGTCGCCGACGGTCTGGGCGGGCATTCCGCCGGAGAAGAGGCTGCGCGGATTGCGGTGGACGTGGTCCGCGCCGTGATGGAAGACTCCTATCAGGAGGGGATGGATGCACCCGCCATCCGCTTGCTCCTCACCGGAGCCTACCGCGAGGCTCACCGGAAGATCCTGGAAGAGGCCACGAGCGGGCGGGAAGGCATGGGGACGACGCTCGTCACCGCCCTGGCGAGAGAGGGCACCGCCGTGATTGCCAATACCGGGGATTCCCGCGCCTACGTGATCGGCAGGGGGATCGCGTTTGTGACGAAGGACCACTCCCTCGTGCGGGAGCTCGTGGATCGCGGCGAGATTTCGCCGGAGACGGCGAGGCGGCATCCCCTGCGGCACATCGTGACCCGTGCTCTCGGGCTGGACTTCGGCCTGGATCTCTACGAGGTCGACCTTGCCGCGGGAGGGACTCTCCTTCTCACCAGCGACGGGATCCACGATTACGTGGAGGATGCGGTGCTCGTGTCGGCTGCGTCGAGGGGCGACTGCTCCGCCATCGTGCACGACCTGCTGAAGAATGCCCTCGGAGTCACGCAGGATAACGTGACGGTCGTGGTGTACAGGCCCGGGCGGCAGCAGCCACCCGGGCGGGCCGGCTAATGGATTTGCAGAACGAATGAAAACGTAAATGCGTCTTGCTGCGATAATATCGCTAGATATATATATTCGAACTGGATAGAATTTAGCAACAATCGAGGTGGGGCTGCGTGCCGTCGACCCGGAGAATCCGAGAGAAGTACAACGAGACCCAGAGGAAGATCGTATACTACCTCAGTCAGGGCCTGAAACGGGGAAATCATTTCTTCAAGTCCAAGTATATCGCACGGGACCTGGGGCTCTCCCCCAAAGAGGTGGGGACTAACATGGGGATTCTGGCGGAGGTCTGCGAGGAGCTGAACATCATCAAATGGAGCTACTCCAACAGCACCACATGGATGGTCACCAACAAGGCCCTGGGGTAGGGGCCTCCCGTCCCCCGTGCCAGATGGCGTGCCTTTCGGGTTAGTGGTATCGCTCCCAACCCCCCTCCCCGCATTCTCCCGCCCCGCGGAGCACGTGAATCGGGGCAGCGGCCTGAAGCGGCGCCGTAAGATTCCCGCCCGTCGGCTACCCGCAGGACCTACATGTTTATCTCTTTCTGCGTCTTTTCTATCCTGCAGAGGACGTCCGCGGCGGCGGGCAGTCCGGTCGCATACAGTTCGAGGTGAATTGCCGTGGAGAAAAGAGTCGAGATTGTCGGCACTATCGATTTCGTCGCCAACATCAACGAGAGCAAGGACTGCCTGATGTCCCAGGACAAGACGCAGGACGATCCCGCGGTCCCCTGGTTCAACATCGATCTCCCCAAGGGGCACGGTTTCAAGGCCGGGGATCGGGTCAAGGTTACGGTGGAGAGGCTCTGATCGCCCGCAGAGACGTAACTACGCCTTCGAGGGCGCATCCTGCACCGCCCGGCTCTGCATCCATGAGCCTTTCCGCCGTCAGAATCGCAACCTCGCGCCCCGCCCCGTACTCCCTGCCGCGAGAGGATCATCCTGATAACGGCAGCCTTCTTCCCGCTCTCCCGCCCCCACCCGATCGTCCCCGCACGCGATCGCCCCTGCACGGGGGCGCCCTCCCCGAGAGAGCGATCGGGAGCGGGGCTTCACCGTCTTCCCGCGGTGCGAGGACTCCTCGCTTCAGACGGCGACGGTCACGTCTCCGCGATGGAAAGGATTCCCGGGCCTGCCGCATCGACGGCGGGAGGAGAACTCTCCCGAACGTCCGCGGCGGCCGAAGCCTCCCCTACAGAGACCGCTCGCGTCCGGATCCGCGCCCCGCCCTGTGTCCCCCCTGACGGAGAGGATCCGCGGCGGGGAACCGTACCCGGGTGCGGGAGTAGCGCAACCATCCTCAGCAGCGCGAGGATTTCAGCCGCACCGTATTCCCGTGCATCCGGATACGGGAGCGCCGGTCCAGTCGTCGGGCACTTCCAGTGCGATGGTGAAGCGGTCGATCTGGCTGGCGCCGACGATCAGGTAGAACTCCCGGCTGTGCTCACGGATGATCCGCGTGCTGCTGCCGGGATACCGCATCTCCAGGGCATCCACCAGCGATCCCGTCTCCGCGTCCATGAGGGCCACCTGAAAGCGGGCGTACTGCGGGGTCCTCTCGGCTGCGACGGAGCAGTTGATCCTCCACAGCGGATAGGGAACCGCAAACCGCTCCGTGACTCCTCCCCGGGATCCTTCCATGACAGCGAACGTCGTGACGTTCCGGTAAACCCAGGGGGGATCGGAATTCCCGTACGAGGCGATGTCGGCAGGCAGCAGGTACACCGTATACTGGTGGGGTCTCTCGGTGTAGACGATCCGTTGCGGGGCGACTTCGGGGCGGGTCGCCTCAGGCGGTGCCGGCGGGGGTGACAGCGGGGGGGTGGGCGCCGCCGGCGGCGGGATGTCCCCGGCAGGAGGCTGAACCGCCGGCGGATGCAGAAGAAGGGAGAGGGCAACGACAAACGCCACCCCCGCGGCGAGAAAGAGGAGATCCCGTTTATCCACGCCATATTATGGCGAAAATTCAGATAAATCCCTTCCGATAGTGCATGCCATCTTCGCATGGATTATAGATGGAGTAAGCCCTGAAAATGTTCGATTGTTTGCTTAAATTATTATTAGTTGGGAATAAAAGGCTAATATTATTTAAAATAATTTAAATAAGATTGTATTCATTTATTCTTTGATGGATCTCCTGGAGACGAAGACCTGGGTCATCTTCTACCTCGTGTCGCTCGCCACCCTGCTCTGGGCCGTCTTCCTGACCGCGCAGGGTTCCATGCTCTGGATCAGCCTCACGCTGGTCATCGTGGTCGTTGGCGTCAATGGTGCGATCGTGTGCGGGGAGATCCGCCGGCATGCCTCGCGACGGAGGAGGATGCAGAGTCTGTTCGTCCCCGAGCCCGCGGAGCGGGGAGATGGTCATGACCGATGAGACGGCTTCGATGCAGTTCCTGGAGAAGGAGTTCTGGAAACGCTACATGCACCTGCGGTCCGTGCTCCTGCGCAGGAGCGCTCAACGGGAGCTGGTGGAGCGGCTGCGCTCCGAGGAAGCGATCGCGGATGCCCTGAAAGATGCGGTCATCCATGCCGTCAACACGGAGATCGCCGCGAACCGAACGACGTTTTTCGAACTCCTCGAGCACTTCGTCGTCGCCGGAGCAAACAGCCTGCATGCCGTGGACATCGAGATCCTGTTCACCGTGATCCCCCCCGGGACGCTGGAGGTGCACAGGACGCTGCTGATCGTGGATGGAAGGGAGGAGGCGATTCCGACGGAGATCGGACACCGCCTGGTGGCAGGCGTCATCGAAGGGAGCGCCCTCCCCGTGGCGGATGCGCTGCAGGAGTTCTACCGGCGGGAGGAGCAGCGCTACGATGCCCTGCTGGGGGGATGCCTGGAGCGTTGTTCGCTCCATATCCTGGAGGAGATCTATCCTGTCCGCTGCTACCACGGGCGGATCCGCCTGCCGGCATCGGTCATCCTGGATTACCAGGGGGTAGTGTCCCCGCGGGTGTAGATCTTCTCTGCGGTGTTGAACGGGGTGAACAGGGCTTCGACCTCCCTGCCCAGATACTCCGTCTTTCCCATGACGTAATAGCCACCGCTGTTCAGGGCGGCATGGAACGTGCGGGCGAGAGCGTTCTTCTGCTCCTCCGTGAAGTAGATCGTCACGTTCCGGCAGGTGATCAGATCCAGGAATCGTGCGACGGGCGCATCGGTCAGGAGGTCGTGGCGGCGGAACCGCACCCACTCCCGTACATGCGGCTTCACCGCATACCTGCCGTCCGGGAGAAGAGAGAAGTGCCGCTTGATCTGCCCCCGATCGAGGTGATCGAGGGATCTTCTCTCGTAAATGCCTTCTTCTGCCCTCTGCAGCACCCGGTTGTCGATGTCGGTTGCGTAGATGACAGCCGACAGCGTGGGATGAAGACACCGGAGATCCTGCAAGATCATGGCGATGGAGTAGGGCTCCTCGCCGCTCGAACATCCTGCACACCAGATGCGAACCCGATGTTTCCGGGTCAGCAGGTCGGGGAGGATCTCTCTCTGCAGGATCTGGAAGACGGCGGGATCCCGGAAGAATTTCGTGACGTTGATGGTGAGCGCGTCCCGCAATGCCTCCTGCTCATCTGGGCTGGAAAGGAGGAGATGGTGGTAGGTGTCGAACCCCTCCACGCCCCGCAGCCGCATTCTGGACAGGATCCTCCGCTGGATGTAGTCCTCTTTGTAGCAGGAGCAGCGGATGTGGAGAATCCGCTCGATCGTCCGCGTCAGCGTCTGGAAGGAGTTCATGGTTCCGGCGGATGCGGAGCGATGGGGCCTATCAGGATCCTTTCCTTGGATCCAGCCGGTCCCCGACGATCTTCTGGAGGTCGATCCAGATGACGAGCTCTTTTCTTCGCTTCCCGTCCTCACGCCTGCCGGCCCCCTCTCCGTTCTCGCCGCCGATCTTGATGATGCCTTTCACGAAACTGGCAAACTCCGTGGAGAGCCCGTCGCCAAGCCGTTCGATGTCAGACTCCGGCACCTGGATCACGGAGTGGACGTCGTCCACGATCACGCCGACGTTGGCGCCGCGGGCAAACTCCGACATCAGGACGATGATCTTCTGGTTTGCCTGCCGGTCCCGCTCCTGAATCCCGAGGAGGCTTGCGAGATGGATGATGGTGGTGATCTCCCCCCGGAGGTTGATGACACCGGAGAGGTAGGGCGGCGCGCGGGGGATGGGTGTGATCGGCATCATCTCCACGATCTCCCGCGCCAGCTGGATGTCCAGCGCATAGTGCTCCCCGCCGAGTTCGAACTCCACCAGGTCGATCGTCGCGTTCATGATCCACCCTAGTTGAGCCGGAACTGCTCCATCATGGACTTCAGCTGGACCGCCATCTGTGAGAGCTCCTGGCTCCCGCTGGCGACCTCCTCGGTCGAAGCGTTCACCTCTTCGGCGAGAGCTGCCATATCCTCGATCTGGGTCATGTTCCCCTTGGTGATCCGTGTGGCCTCGTCCATTCTTTCCATCACGCGATTCGTAGCATTCGCCTGATCCTCTGTCGCCTTCGAGATCTCCGTGATGCCATCTGCAACGACCCCGATCTCCGCGATGATCCGGTTCAGGGCCTCGATGGTCTTGTTTACGCTCTCAATCCCGAGCGCGATCTCTCCATAGGCGTTCTTCATCGACGTCGCGGTGCGGTCGCTGTTTGCCGTGATGCTGCTGATCACGTCTTCGATGTGCTGGGTCGCCTTCTTCGCCTCGCCGGCGAGGTTGCGGACCTCCCCGGCGACGACGGCGAACCCCCGCCCATGCTCGCCGGCCCGCGCCGCTTCGATGGCGGCGTTGAGTGCAAGAAGGTTGGTCTGGTTGGCAATGTCGGTGATCAGCTTGACAATGTTGCTGATCTCCCGCATCTGTTCGTTGAGCCGACTGATCTCCTCCACGCTCTGGCGGGCGATCCTCTCCACCGCCTGCATCTTGGCGTTCGCCTGGCTTCCCAGGTTTGCAGCGTTCTGCCCCTCCCGGGATGCTCCCTGAGCGCGATCGGTCACCTCATGGGAGGTGCTGGCGATCTCCTCGATCGAAGCGGAAAGATCCGAGACCTCTCGTCCCACCGCCTCGATCTGCTCCAGGAGCTTGCGGGCGCAGTCCGCGGATGCCTGGGTGGATGTGGCCACCTGCTCGGTCGCCTTGCCGATCTCGGCGGTGCTCTGGCTGACGTCGCGGGTGGTGTTCTGAACCTGTACGACCGCCTTCGCCACCTCGAGGAGGAGGGAACGGATGGCAGTGATGGAGTCGTTGTAATCGTTTTTCAGTTTTGCCAGGGGGTCGTTCTCCGCGATCGTGCATACGGCGGTCAGATCCCCGCGGGCGACAGCGGCCATGACGCGCTCCACATCCATCGCGCTCTGCGTCAGCCGCTCCGCCCTCTCGCAGGACTCCTCCATCAGCCTGGCGACCTCCTCCTCTTTTCTGCGCCGCTCGGTGATGTCGTTGTAGACGATCAGGATGGTGGAGATCTCGCCATTCTCGCCGAGGATCGGGATGCCGTACTGCTCCAGGATATGGACGCCGCTCGGGAGGTCGACCGTCGTCTCGCCGAAGCTGCGCTTCTTCTCCTGGAGGACGTACTTGAGCCCCTCGCCTTTCTGCGCGAGAACCTTGAAGTCCCGTGCGCTCATGCCGCGGAGCTGCTCTTTTGAAAAACCGCTCATGGAGACGAAGGCATCGTTCGTCATCAGGATCTTGAAGGCAGGGTCCATCAGGAGAATCGGCATCGGGTTCTGCTGGACGATGGTGTCGGAGCGCTTGCGGAAGACCGTGTTCTTCTCCATCTGCTCCTTTAACGCCTGCTCGTCCTGGCGCTGGCGCGTGATGTCGTTGTAGACGAAGAAGGCGGTCTTGACCTCTCCCTTGCTCGTGAGCAGCGGGACGCCGTACTGCTCAACGATCTTCCGCGAGCCGTCTTTCAACGTGAGCTCCAGTTCGCACTTCGTTGTCTGCCCCTCGTTGAACGTCTTCTCCGTGCGGTCGCCCTGGATGAAGCGGATCCGGTAGTCTCCTGCCTCCATCCGCATCAGGCGCTCGCGCGGGAGCTGCATCAGCGTCTCGTACGCCGCATTCGCATCCAGGAGCTTGAACTTCGAGTCGACGACAACCATGGGCAGGGGATTCCTTGAGAAGATCAGGTTCTGGCCTTTTGCGTCTTTTGCGGCCAGCCGCTCGATCGCCGTGTTCACGGTGCCCGCGAGCGCCTGCATCGAGGGCTCCGCGAACTCGCCGTTCAGGCGCACGGAGAAGTCTCCCGAGAGGGCCCTGTGCAGGGCCTCCTCGATCGCATGCACCTGCGCTTCAAGTTCGGTACTGGCAGTCTCCGGAGGTTCGCGGGCGACCTGGGAGATTATCGCTTTCTTGGCTGCTTTTGACATATCCATCACTTCAGGTATCGATCCTGCGGCGCATCCCTGCCATTCGGCGGTCACCGCAGGATGCATCTCGGATCCTCTGATCTGAACATTTTCTTTATTTAATATTTAAATATTTTCTTTTTGTTATGTCTGACATAATTGCCTATATTGAGTAAAAAACTGATATTTTTCTGAATAAGGTGCATGCAGTCTCTTAGAACCGTGTTCAGATGCAGAGGAAGCAGTCCGGCAGAAACCGCCGGAAGCGGCAGAATTGGGATTTGCATATTGAATATTTATACCTGTCTTTTGATAGAAAACAATTTTTAATTTATTAAAGGATATAATAACAGATAATAACAGCATATACGACATTTTAACCTCTAAAATTTTTTCTATCGATGTCCGCGCGACACGGAAGATATTTATGCCCTTTGCGGTCACGCTGGATCCATGGGAGAAGAGAAGTGCAAAGTGGTGGTGTTTGGGGCGTACAATGCGGGAAAATCGACCTTCATCCGATCCCTGGATCCCTTCTCCCGCCACATCGAGGTGAAGAGCGATGGCGGGACGACCACCGTCGCGCTGGACTTCGGGAGGGTGCGGATGGGGCAGCGTGTCGTCTACCTCTTTGGCACCCCCGGACAGGAGCGCTTCGAATTCGCCCGCCAGATCCTCTCGCGGGGGATGCACGGGGCGGTCATGGTGGTGGATACCACGCGGGATCTGGACGCCCTGACGGAGCGCCAGCACCGCTGGCTGCAGGAGAGGGGCATTCCCTACGCGATCATGCTCAACAAGTGCGATCACCCCGGTTCCACGCCGGAGAGGTTCAGAAGTCGCTTCTACCGTGCGCCGATCTACGCCGTGTCCGCACTCCGCCCCGAGACGGTTTCCGATGCATTCGAGGCTTTTGTGAAAGAGGTCCTCTCTCCTGCAACAATCCAATAGTTTTAAAACTTGGACATTTTACATTGAGATAATGTCGAGATGGTCGATCCTACTGGTGGCGGCACTCGGTATCCTCGGCGTCTTCGCGGGCTGCGTCGGAACCAGCCTCGATGACGTCTCCTACGACGGCAGGGAGCTTCACGTCGAGGCGACCAATGGAGGCGGGACTGTTGATGCCGTGCTGCAGGTGAATATCTTCCAGATCCGGGACCTCGAGCAGATGCAGATCTTCGAGAATGCCAGCATCGTCACGTTCGCGCAGGGGAAGAACGCCTACTCCCTCCCCGTCGACCTGGATCCCGGCAGGTACAAGCTCTACGTCTACATCACCATCGGAAATGAGAGGACCGCGAGCATCATCCGGGACATCGTCGTCTGATGCCTGTTGAGGACATGCTCGGGACTGCGCTCGGGCGAACGCCTGCCGACGCAGTCTTCGAGAATGCCGAGATCTTCAGTCCGTTTACGTGCAGCTGGGAGAGGGCTTCCTTTGCCGTACGGGCGGGCATAGTCGTCGGGATCGGCGACTACCGCGGGATCGAGGAACACGACCTGCACGGCGCCCGCGTGGTGCCGGGCCTCATCGACTCCCACGTGCACATCGAGAGTTCTCTCCTGACTCCATCGGAGTTCGGGCGCCTGGCGCTCCGGCACGGCACCACCACCGCGATCGCCGATCCCCACGAGATAGCCAACGTCTGCGGCATACCCGGCATCGAGTTTATGCTGCGGGAGAGCGCACGCACCCCTCTCGATATCTTCTACATGCTTCCCTCCTGCGTCCCGGCAACCCCGCAGGACAGCGGGGGTGCGATGCTCTCCAGCCGGGACCTCGCCTCCCTGAGCGGGCGGGAAGGCATCATCGGGGTGGGGGAGGTCATGAACGTGCCCGGCGTGCTCCGGGGGGATGCGGAGGTGCTCGCCAAGATCGCGCTCCTGCGGACGGTGGACGGCCATGCCCCGGGGCTCACGCGAAAGGAGCTCAACGCCTACATCCTCGCGGGCATCCAGAGCGATCACGAGTCCACGACCTTCGCCGAGGCCCGGGAGAAACTGAAACGCGGTATGTACATCTACATGCGGGAGGGATCGGCCGAGCGGAACCTGCGGGCTCTCGCCCCTCTCGCCGATGCCTGCACCACCTCCCGATGCTCGTTCGCCACTGACGACCGTTCGACGGAGACGCTGGAGGCGGACGGACAGATCGACGACTGCATCCGCAAGGCAGTCGAATATGGCATGGAACCTGAAATCGCCCTGCGCATGGCCACTCTTACCCCGAGCGAGCGCTTCGGGCTGTCGGACCGCGGGGCCATCGCCCCCGGGCGGTGGGCCGACTTCTGCATCGTCGATGGCGAGGGGGGATTCCGGGTTCTGGAGACGTACAAGAAAGGCATCCGTATCCGTGACCTGCCCTACCGCAGGAGCGGCGGCGTTTCCTGCGCATTCGAGAGCCGGGTTCCCGAACGCCTCGATCTCGCGGGCGCGGGAGAGGCCCGCGTGATCGGGCTGGTGCAAGGCGAGATCCGAACGCGGGACCTGCGGTACTCCGTCGAGAGCATCCCCGATACGGAGCGGGATATCCTGAAAGTGGTCGTCTGCGATCGCTACCGCAACCGGGGTTTCGGCCTGGGGCTGGTGCACGGTCTGGGATTCTCCGAGGGGGCGATCGCAGCATCCGTCTCGCACGATGCGCATAACATCGTGGCGGCGGGCGTTGAGGATTCTGCCATCCTGCGCGCGATCGGGGAGGTGATCGCTCTCCGAGGCGGTATGGTCGCGGTCAGCAGGGGCGGGTGCACACGGCTCCCGCTGGAGTGCGCCGGGCTGATGTCGGAGCAGCCCTACGACGAGGTTGCCCGCCGGCTGCGGGAACTGCAGCGGAGGGTTGCAGCGATGGGCGGGATCGAGGACGCCTTCATGTACCTCTCGTTCCTGGCCCTGACCGTCATCCCGGAGCTCCGCGTCACGATCCGCGGTCCGTTCGATGCCGTTGCGTTCCGGGACGTCCCCCTCTTCGTCCGCGATGCCTGACGGGGTCCCCCGTTCACTCACCCTTCCGGATCCTCTCCAGCGCTCTCTGCACCGCCTCCCGCACGTCAGCATCCGCGTCTCCCCGGCGCTCCTCCAGCGGACCGAGCGCGCGAGGATCCCCGAGCATCCCAAGGAGGGAGGCGGCGTAGAAGCGGACGACGGCATTCCCGTCGGAGAGCAGTCCGATTATGGACGTCACCGCATCCCGCCCCAGGGCGAGGAGCCCGCCGGCAGCGGCGTTCCGCACCCGCTCGTCACCGCTGGCGAGCGCCCCGGCAAGCGGCTCGACTGCCCTCGCATCCCCCATCCTCCCCAGAGCCGCGGCAGCCAGGGCCTGCACGTCCGGGTTCCCCCCCTCAAGGGCCTTGATCAAGGAATCCACCGCCGCCGGTATCTGCGAGAGAGACCCGCCCGCATAGCAGCGCACATCCGGGTTCTCGTCCTGCAGAGCGGCGATCAGGGCGGATACTGCCTTCTCCGATCCGATCCGCCCCAGGATGCCGGCCGCATAGGAGCGCTTGGTCTCGCTACGATCCCCGAGCGCATCGATCAGCGAGTCCACGGCCATATCGCCGAACTTTCGGAGAGCCTCCGCCGCATTCTCCCTCACACTGGCATGGGAATCCGCCAGGGCCTCGACCAGTGGTTCGATGGCGAGCCCGTTCTGCAGCTCCCCCAGGATCTCCGCTGCCCGCGCACGGGCGAACATATCCTCGCTGTAGAGGAGCGTCTCGATCAACCGGGGGACGTCTCGTGCAACCTTCATCATCTCGGTATTTGTCTCGATGGAGAATCTGGTCCCTCCCATCTCTGCAACCATCGTCATCCCTCCACGCTTCGAGGCGCGGTATAGGAGGGGTACCCATATAAGAATATGGGCGGGTGGCAGCCACGCGGAGGGGGAAGGGTTCGGCAGAGACATTCAGATAAGCCCGATCAGCATCGCAGTCCCGATCAGCAGGATGATCGTGCCGGAGATCAGGTGGAGGTAGCGCACGTTCTGCTCTCTCCAGCCGGCAGCATCCGCCGCTGTGCCGATGCCCACGTACATGGCGAGGGTGATTCCCGCCATCGGCAGGATGAAGATCAGGTTGTAGAGGAGAAGGTACGGAATCACCTGCACGAGCCCGAGGATGGAGAGGATCCCGCATCCGAGGATGTAGGGGCCGATGGTGCAGGGGAGCAGGAACACCGAGACGAACGCCCCGACGAGAAACGCTCCGCGGGGTGAGATCATGCGAGAGAGGATCCGCCCGATGCGGGCGCGAGAGCTCCCCGGCAGCGCGGTGATTCTCCGTCCTCCGCTCCGCCCGAAGAAGTCCAGCAGGTGGAGCGAACCGAGCAGAATCGCTCCCACCCCGAGCACCTGATAGAGCAGGAGCCGGACGGGTGCCAGACCCTGCAGCGCCTGGAAGAAGAGGGTGAGGGCGATGCCGTACATGAAGTAGCAGACGAATACGGCGGCCGTGAACGCGGTTCCGGCCAGGAGGACGTCCCGCTTTCCGCCGGGATTGTGCGTGGTGACCGCGAGGAGCATCAGGATCAGGACGGCGAGGGCGCAGGGATTGATCGCATCCACGATCGCGAGGCCGATCACGGTCGGAAGCGAGATCTGCGGCAGGGCGGTGCAGTTGGCGCTGCTCTCATTCCCGACCTGGCCTTCATCCGAGGGGCTGGGCCCCACGGAGGCGTTCCACTGCAGGATCCAGCCCTCCAGCTCCACCGCATGCTGGAACGCCGCTTCCCGTCCGGAGAGCGGGACAGGCTCCGGGGGGACGACACGGTAGGGGATGCCGGACAGGGATGCCGTCACGTTCCCGGAGAGGAGAAGCGTCCGGAGGATAGCCGTCTCCCCTCCCGAACCCTTCTTTATGAGCACTCTCTCCCGGTGCCAGATCTTGGGATAGCCCGGAAGCGCTGCGATATCCGCGGATGCGATATCGATTCCATCCTCCGCCAGGAGCGATCGATTTTCCCGGAGCTTGGCCATCGTACCGGGCGTCTGCGCCAGGATCGCGCTGTCTCCGGCATAGGAGAGGCCGCCGGAGAAGAAGAGGAGAGGCACCCCGGTCCCGGTCCCGTAGCGCTCGTCGAACTGGAGAAGGACCGCTCCGTTCTCCCGCTGCCGGAAGATCTCGTACTCGACGACGACGAGCTCGGGATACGCCTGCATCCAGTCCTGGAAGAGCACGGGATCCACCCGGGCGCAGTGCGAGCATCCCACTCCGGTGAAGTAGACGGCCGTGACGGGATCCTGCGGAGGCGGATCCTGCGGAGCCGCTGCGGCGCTGGCGCAGAGGAAGGCAAGAACAACCACGGTCACCGCCAGCAGGAGAAGGCGGGAGAGCAGCGTCTCCTGCCGCTGTCGGTGGAGTGGGGGTCGTTCCGGGTATGGGCGGCCAGAAGGGCGGGCCATGCACCGTACCTCTGTCTGCTCACCCCTTATCCGTTTCGAATGCCGCCCCTCACCCCAGCAGGGCTGCGATCGATTCGGGGCAGCAGATCCCGATGGCGAGCAGGATCAGGGGAACGTGCACCATGTACACCAGCAGGCTGTTGCGCCCGAGGATCGCGAGAGGCGCGGCGATCGATCTCCCCTCCTCCGGAAGCGCCCACCGCCGCCGCCCGTCCGGATAGAGAACGCCGCCCGCGTACAGTCCGAGGAGCACCACCCCGAACCAGGGGAAGAGAGGGACGTAGTCGATGCTGTAGAAGGAATACGGCCGGAACCCGAGCCAGATCAGCCAGATGGGGCCCGGATAGTAAGGGAGGAGGAGCCCCAGGGCAATGACGTAGATTCCCGTAAAGAGGGCGAGGCCGCGGTGCCGAAAGAAAGGCGGCGAGAGTATGATGGACAGCCCGATCAGGTGGAGGATCCCGAAGACGACGTAGCCCTCGCGGAGGATCAGCCATGTGGCGGCGGTGATGACCAGCCCCAGGGCGAAGATGCGGAGACCCCGGAGGGCGTAGGGGCGGCAGGAGCATATGCCGCCCTTCTCCTGGAGCCGCGCATCGTGGATGGAGAGGGAGAGACCGACGAGGAAGACGAAGAGGATGGCCGTGGCGAGGGCGAACGATCGCCAGAACCCGCTGCTCACCTCGACGTCGTATACCCCGAGGTAGTTCACGGCAAAGAGGGCATGAAAGGTGATCATCATCACGACAGCGATCCCGCGCACCAGGTCGATCTCCCAGTATCTCCCCTCGGCACTGCGGATCAGGCGGCTCCCGTCCATGCGTCCCGTATATCTATTATATGCAGGGCTCAACTACTTTACTGGTGGCGATGTCCATGAGCGAGGACGAGCATATCATCGAAGCGATCGGAAGGTGCCGCGTCGTGATCCGCAACGGACGCGTGGTGGAGGTCGGGCCTCCGATCATCCGCGAGTGCCCCCTGGCGCGGAGGTTCGCACGACCCGTGCACGAGATCACCGAGGATGCGGTGCGCGAGAACATCGAGAACCGCATCCAGTCCTATGGCATGTTCACTCCGCGGCGTGAGATCGTCTCGGACCGCGACTTCGTCCTCTTCGGAGCATCCGAGCTGCTCAGCAGCGGGCTGCGGCAGGGGCTTCTCGACTGCGTCGTTCTGGTCTGCGAGGGGGCGGGCACGGTGCTGGTGCAGAATCCCGCACTGGTGCAGGGGATCGGCGGCCGGATGTCCGGTCTCGTCAGCACGTCTCCCATTCCGCAGCTGATATCGGCGATCGAGGAGCAGGGCGGTGTCGTGCTCGATCGAGAGACGGCACGGATCGACCTGGCAGCGGGTGTGCAGCGGGCCTGCGACGCCGGTTTCCGGCAGGTGGGTGTCACCGTGGCGGATCCCGACGTGGCGGCGGAGATCCGGCGGCGGTTCCCCGATTCCCTCATCTTCGGGGTCCATACGACGGGGATTTCGAGGGGCGGGGCCGAACGGCTGGTGCAGGCTGCCGACCTGGTCACCGCCTGCGCATCCCGGACCGTACGGGAGGCGGCGGGCAGGGTCGCCCTCCTCCAGGCGGGCGCCGCGATCCCGGTCTTCGCCATCACGCCGAGGGGGAAGGAGATCGTCCTGGCGAAGCTGCGGGAGTCGGGCGATCCTCTGCTGGTGAAGTCCGAAAAGCTCCCCTTCGAAGGGGGAAGCACCCCATCCCCGCTGCTCTGACTCGGATGGGCGCCGCTATTCCCTGGCCCTGACGATCCGGCACAGCTCGGCGGGGCTGCGGAGGACGAAATCCGCGGCGTGAGACTCCGCAGCCGTGAACGAGCGGTCTCCGTATGCGGCATAGGCGGTCACCATGCCGAGCCGGCAGCCCGGCAGGATGTCGCGGCGCATGCTGTCGCCCACCACGATCGTCTCTTCGGGTACCGCTCCCATCCCGCGGAGAGCGTACAGGAATGGCGCCGGATCGGGCTTGCGACTGCCGCTGCGATCCGGCGTGACGACCAGGTCGAAACGGTCGCGGATGCCGGCCCGCTCCAGACGGAGAAGGGCGTTCTCCTGGACGGCATCGGTGACGACGGAGAGGGAGAGGTCCAGGTTTGCGAGGTGGTCCAGCATCTCGGGCACGCCGGGGTAGGGGGCGATTCCCGAGAGTTTCACATCCTCGTAGATGCGGCAGCAGCGGGCGAACTGCCCGTCCGGCGCCATTCCGATATCCCGCATGTAGTCGAGGATGTTCTCGGGGTCCTCGAATCCTTTCCCCGGGCGGCGGAAGTATTCGAAGAGTTCGTGCCCGGACCCTCTCCCGAGGTGATGCACGACTGCCCTGCATGCCCCGATCTGGGCGCGCACGAAATCGAACAGGGTGTTGTCCATGTCGAAGATGACCGCGCGGATGGGTGCGCCTGCCCGTCTTCCCCCGGCCAGCCGTGCAGCGGGCATGCCGCCCCGCCCCGCCCTCTCGTTTCGCGACACCTTACACTCTCCGCTGATCGCCCGCCTGCGGCGAGCGGTAGAATACGGATCTGCCGGTTCAGTTATCGCATCGGCCGCATTATCAGGTTTTCGCCGCACGAACGGACACCTTTTTCAGCGGCTGCGATCCAGTATGGAGGAGCATTCATGGATCAGATCACAGCGCTCGGCCTCATCGCCGGGTTTCTCACCACCATATCCTTCCTCCCCCAGGTGGCAAAGACCCGCGCCACGCGATCGGCGCGGGACTTCTCCTACGGCATGCTCACCCTCTTTCTCGCCGGGCTCTCCCTCTGGACGTGGTACGGCGTCTCCATCCAGTCGCATCCCATCGTCATCGCCAACGTGGTCACGATCGGTCTCGTCGGCTACATCCTGGGCATGAAGCTGAAGTTTGGCTGACGGCGGATCGCAGATAACCTGCCGAGAACTCCCTGCTCATGGCAGACCCTCCCGTCGCAGCCATACACGCTCGAACCATCGAGACCGCGATTTGGTTCCGGAATGCACGCGCCCGGTGCGAGCGGCCTGATATCGGGGGCTGCCGAGCCCGTATCCCCGTTCCAGGCCAATCCGCACGATCGGAGATCGGTTTCTCTCTATCTGTCAGCCTGCAGGATACCTGCACCGCGGGATGCCGCAGAAGGGCGGCTCCACCCTGAGCTCGAGCGCAGGACCGATCCCCGGGTGTCTCCATTCCGCTCTGTCTTGAAGTTCCGCATGCCAGAGCGACGGGGAGACGCGGCCAGCCCGATCCGCACTGGAACGGAACGAACACCGATCTCATGCTCTCTGTATACAGCCCTTTCGCATCGGTGGGGGATCAAGGGGGGGCTCCCTCGCCCGGTACCCCCCGCAGTCAGAATTCCGAGAAGGCATTATCCGCACGGAGCATACCTGAACTCAACGAGAACCGGTTCTCGAGACAATCACCTGCATGCAGGGGCGCTCTCCCGCAGGAATATCCCGGGGGACGGCCCCGGGTGCGTCCTCCCGCTCATCTCTTCGGAGGCTCCTTCTGCATCACCCGTCTCTTCGTTGCCGAATCCTGCCGAAGGGAGAGAGAAACGGGAGGAAGGCCGCGCCTCTTCCGCTCCTGCAGCATGAAGGCCCCAGGTAATCCGCTGCTTCGGCCCTACCCATTCCGACCCGGCAGAGGGGGCAGAAGTACATCCGGCCGTATCCTGCCCCCTGGAATCGTGCCAGATTCTGTGCGATCCCGGTGGTATTCACGCGCACTGCAGGATTTCCCGATCCCGACGCCAGAGCCGAGCCGGCCGCATGGCTCATTGGAGACCTGCGGATGATGGCGGCATCCCCGCTCAAGGGTCGTCCCCTGACCGCACGGGAGCCGGCAGACGAATGTTTATATAGAAAAAACCGGCTCGTCCCCCTGTACGGGAGAGTCGTCTGTGATGTCGGACGGGTACCGGAAGATGGCCATCCTCGATCTGATCGAGAAGGTCGAGGCTTCAAAAGAGCTGACTGCGGGCGCGAGGGAGGTCCTTCTCCGGGGGCTGATGCTCGCCCTCTATGCCGACGGGACTGCGGATGGCGCACCGAAGGGCATCGGGGAGGGTACGAGGGAGGCGCTCCGCCGGCCGGGAAGATCGAAGAAGCTGCTGCGGTAGGTGCGAGACCGTGCAGGCCGAAAGGGATGCTGTCGAATGGGGCCGCCAGTGAAATCGTCATTGATAGGTCTTCCTGCATCGGGTTGCAGCGGTGCAGTCAGGAATGCGTATCTGCCGGAGCGCCCGGGAGCCATTGACCCCCGGAAGCGTTCTCGGGAGGCACAACGGTTATATGCCATGCACGGCAATTGGCCACGATTCAGATGACGTTTGCCAGGATGTCCACGTGGAGGATGAAAGAAGGTCAGCAGAAGACCTTCTTCGACGTTCAGAAGAAGATCGCGGATCCGATCGCCCGTGCGGCAAGGGGCTATCGGGGGGCATTCAACCTGATCGCCCGGGATGACCCCGACACCATCGTTGTGATATCGCTCTGGGAGGACGAAGCGGCGCTGAGTTCCTCGTATCAGGAGATTTTCGGGGCAGCCACGTCGGATCTGGAGAAGAACCTTGCGGAACCTCCCGAAGTAAAAAACTTCTGGGTCCAGTCCGGGGAGTTCATCATCCAGCCGCGTGCCAGGTGAACCCCCTGAAAGGCGATCGGACAGGCGTTTGCAGCCGTGCAGAATTCTCTTCCGGCTGTCCGGTCCCCTCATCTCCTCCCGGATCGACTCTGCCAGGAAGGAACGAGATCTCACTGGAGGACCCTCGCGGAACCGCCAATCGAGAAGGATCATGGGTTTCGATACGGTGTAGGGCGGAGAGTCGATCGTGAAGAGGTCCGCATGGCTTCTCTTCACCCCCTCATCCGGCGGTCTTCCGCCTTCCCGATTCTCCCGGATATTCCTCCTGCAGAGCGACGGCTCCCGTACTGCAGTCGCGTCGGTCCGTTCGATGCCGGCAGTCGATATCCACCGAAGCGGCCCGTGAGCCCAGCAAGGATCCGGTACACGGTCTTTCCTGTTCTGCGGAACGAGCGTTCATCGGAACAATCCCGGCACGATCCACCGGAAGAATCGTCATTTGCGCGGCTCTGTTGCCGCCCGGGAACCTCAGGTTCGCCGACGAAGAAACCGTGTTCCCTGTGAGGGGATCCTCCATTTGAGGAAACGCTCTCCGGCGCAGTTTGCCTCTGACCTGCGGGGAGTCCCCCGTTTCCTTGGGATCCGTGTGCCAGGCCGGCAGGGTCGGGGCATCCCGAGCAAACATACTCTCCGGTTCTGCCCGAGGGAGTGGGGTTTCGTCGTCCCGGCGTAGCTCCCTCCTTCGATGGCAGTTTCAATAGAGCATGCCATGAGCCGGAGGCTTCTGGATGAGGATGAATGGGTGCCCATGCGATTGCCATGCCAATCGGTCGCGCTACCACATCACGACACGACAGGATCCGCCGCGTTCCGGGGAGAGGGGGTCTTGTGGCATGATACACGGTGCAGAGCGGTCCTGCTGCCATCGGAAGACAGGGAATAATCGGAGAGATCGAATCGCGGGGGCGCCATCCTGCGATGCCGGAGAGCCCTGCGGAGGATCTGAAGGGCATTTTCCGCACTCGTGCAAGAACCGGGTTCGGCATGCGGGATCGTGCGTGACCTGTACCGTGACCCGGAGCACAAAGGGCAGCCTGCAGGGAGCAGATTGCGCGACGAGGAATCACCATGGGATAAGACGGTGATGGGCCGATTGAGGAGGGTGCCGCATGAAACAAAGGACAACAGCAGGAAAAAAACTCGGTGATTGGGTGACGGTCACTGCCGAGGCCCGGGGAGTATCACGCCCGGAGTCCCCGAAAGGACGTGAAACGGGAGGTTGGTACGCCCTGTGAATGGAACGAACCTCTGGTGGCGTGGAGCTAACACAAGTGCCTGAAATTAATCATGGATTGGCGTGCAGAACAAGAATTTTGGTAGTGTCTCAAATTTTCTGTAAAATGGATACCCTGGATCCCGCATGATCATCTCTCTTCCATTGATAAATACCTTTTACCTGT
>JASEFH010000009.1 GCA_030019205.1 Methanomicrobiales archaeon | reverse complement strand
TCCCCGAGTTTCTCGATGCGTTTGTACTCCTCGTTCAGGGCAAAATCGGTGAGTGAGTCCCTCATTCACGTATGCGTCATGCTCCGGTAAAGCTCTTGTGGTTGAGAGAGAGGTTATTCGAAATCCTCTTCGGTACGAATGTGGGGGAGATATTCAACAGAGCACGTGGAACAGAACTTATATATACCTTCCCCGATAGGTAAAGGCGGCGTTTGAGGTGAATCATGGAACAGAATAATTCATGCAACTCGGTATATGGGGAGATAATTGAAATATCCGAGGAGTTCGTACCCATCTCGTATCAATGGTGGAAGGATAACCGCATCATGCCTGCTCTCTCAAAGAACAGGATCCTGGGTCCCTCAGGCAGGTTAATCCTGCAAATGACCCATAAAAATTCAAAGGGTACCTCAGCTTCCGAGGTTGGACAGGTTCCCGAAGAAACGATTCCCGAGGAACTTCATCTCGAACCGGGGGAATGGGTTCAGGTCCGATCCGAAGAGGAGATAATTGCTACACTTGATGAGCGGGGCAAGTACAAAGGCTTGAACTTTATGCCGGAGATGAAGGCGTTCTGCGGCAAAAAATTCAGGGTGTTCAAGAGAGTTGAGCGGATCATGGCAGAATCGACCGGTGAGATTCGGAGACTTCGCAGCCCGACTGTCTTCTTGGAAGGCGTCTATTGTGATGGCAAAGCTCACTATGGCTGCGATAGATCTTGTTTCCTGTACTGGAGAGAAGCCTGGCTCCGCAGGATAAACCCCTGATCGCACAAGGTCTGTGAGACCCACCGGGTGGTGCGGATTATTAATATTCTCCCAGGTACTGGTAATATTTCCCGTAAATTCCCCGAAAAGCTGGGAATCTGACCTCCCTCGCCGAAGGATGATCGGGTATCCACACTTTTAGGATTGAACCCTGTCCATCGCAATCTCCCGGAAAGAGAACACGGCAGAACACATACGGTTTCCGAACCTCCTGTATCGGTATATAATGGGCGGGAGTGCTCCTATGGGGCTGGTGGGAACACCAGTTCCCGGCCGCTTCTCTTTGAATTTTGAACAAATACGTTCATCGAGCAAAAATGTGAGTGTTGATCAATTTACGAGCGAATTATTAGACACGATTGATCATGCTGGTATGATCCCGGTCCCAAGTTGGTCTCTATCTGATTGTCGTGAGATCCTCCAGGATCTCGGATCAGAAGCTGTAGTATCCCGGAATAATTTAACATCTCCACAAGACTATCCTGTGATCAATGTGACCGATCGGGATATCACTCGGATCATTCACCAATTCCTCGAGGGAAGACCGGTCCGGCGGATTGCCGAATTCTTCCCGGTGGCGCGGCAGCGGGTCAACCAGCTCATTCACCGGTTCCTGGAGACCGAGACCATTCCCGTGAACCGAAGACCGGGGGGAGCCCTCGATGAGGGGACTGGGAATCTCGTCCTGCAGCTCCATGCCGTCTTCGACCTGGATTCGGTGCTCCCGAAGAAGAAGATCGAGGACGTGGTCGGGACGCATATCCTCCACACCACGATCTATCGGATTTTGCTGAGGAATGACCTGATTGAGGAGAATATGAAGGAGAATAGACAGCGGAAATGGGTCCGGGCGAGCGGGATCACGCGCTGTCCTAGTGGCAGGGGAGGCGGGAAACGGCTCGGGCTGATCGCGTTCATGGATGATGCCAGCCGTCTCATCACCTGTTACGGTACCTTCGATCGTCCGACGACGGAGAATGCGATTTCCGTCCTGGAGAAAGGATTCAAGGAGTATGGTATCCCGGATGAGATCCTGACCGACCTCGGGACCCAGTTCGTTGCTCCCCGGAACTGTGAAGAGTCCCGGCACACCTTCAAGGAGTATCTCCCGGAGAAGGGAATCCGCCACATCGTGGGCGGGGTCCGCCATCTCCAGATGAACGGGAAGATCGGGCGATTCTTCCGGGAGGGGGAACGGAGGGTGCAGAAGTTCGGTTCAGTCGAGAGAGGGACCCATTGGCAAAGCGTGATCCAGCCACTATGTGTCTCCATTTCGATGAGCCCTGCAATGTCTTCTGGTACCGGTTGCCGCCGGAACGAATCCTCGGCTATGCCATGGGGTGGTGGAAGTAAAATGAATTCGGGATACTACATCTCAAATCCGAAGCGGAATATTTTAAAACACTCCAATAGCTTAATCAAACCTCTCTTGAAGGCCATAAATAGAGGCTCTGGAGAAATTATTAACCATGATGTGGGATGGGCAGAGTGCGAGGGTTCTCTTCAGGTTGTAGATACTGGTTTTAAGTTTGAGATCTATGGCCTGGAGTCGGTAGGTTCGAGCTTTCAGACTCTCTCCCGTGATTCTTTTCAGGCCAAAGAATGCAGTTTCCACGCGATCTCTGCGGTGATAGGTCTTCTCATCGAAGATTCTGACGAGCTCCATCCGATATCTTCCACGAATCCGTTTCCGCTCCCGATTCCGGGCCGGGATCCGGGGTTTTACCTGTATCGCCTCCTGGATCCGGCGATGGATGAACTCAGCACCGTATCTCTTGTCGGGAACGTAAGAGGCGGCCTTTCGGGTCCGGTGCGAAAGGGTGAGCAGGCTGCGGGCCATCCAGACGTCGGGGATCGGGTACCGGGTCATGGCAGCAGCAAGGATCACCTGTTGTGTGGCATCCACCGCTAGGGAGACCTTTAAGAATCGTGTGCGGGTTTTCTCGGTCCAAAGGGAGTGATAGCAGCTGGCGTCGGTGCTGGTAAACCAGCGGGTATCGATGGCGGTGACCACGATGACAATTCTTCGCCTGTACCGAGAAGCGCCAGAGGTTTCTGGATTAGCCTCAACCAGAGCGACTGTGTTAGTTGAAGAAACCTGTGGAGCGCGGCGAAGTGCTAAACCATCTCCACATAAGCATCTGCTGGATCGGGTGCATGAAATCGAGCAGCTCAGGGAACCCGCGATAATCCTGTCCCGACTGTTCCTTTAGCAGAAGGGGCACCATCAGCTGGTGTTGGATGTAGATTTTCTATGAGTATGTGAAATAATAGGGGGGGGGAGATGGGATGCTCGGACAGTGGATATCGCTGTTTCGGTAGGGCTGATATACTAGGATGCTGGCACTAAGATCGGCTCCTTTGTTTTTGTATTTGGTCAGATCGACAAGGAGCCGCAGTTCTCATAGACATTTCCCTGCCCGCGGAGAATTCGGGCTGTAGAGGATCTCCATAGGCCCCAAAAATTGCCCTCGAGAGGCGCGACGGATATCGAATCTGGAATCGATTGGCAATAGTGGACCTGACACTGCGTGTGCCAACACGTCATCTCAGGATGCTGTTCCAAGTTCAGGGACCGAATGCTGTCAGGAGGCCTGTATGGATGCTCAGGTCCGATCCTCTGATTGAGATGCAGTCTCCGGCCCTCTGGAACTCTCCGGACAATCGCCGACCTTGTGCGTGGAGTGTCATCGTCGAGATAGCGTCGACAGGTCCACACCTCTCCGAAGAGATCCAGTGATGCATATGTATATTAGTGTGATGGCTATATTACGATTCCAGGTTGTCATAGGGGGAGGGTATTTGGACTGGAACGACAAGCGTGTGCTGGTCACCGGAGCGGGAGGGTTTATTGGAAGCCACCTCACCGAGCATCTGGTGGAGCTGGGTGCGAGCGTACGGGCGTTCGTCCGCTACAACTCGAGGAACGATCGCGGCCTCCTGGAGATGCTGACTCCGCAGCAAATCGATCGGGTGGAGGTCGTGATGGGCGACCTCCGGGACGCCGATGCCGTCCGCGCGGCTGTGAAGGGCGTTGAAACGATCTTTCATCTTGGCTCCCTCATCGCCATCCCGTACTCCTATCTCCATCCCCGGGAGACGATAGAGACGAATGTCATGGGTGCGGTGAATGTCCTTCAGGCAGCGCGGGAGTATGGGGTGGAGCGGGTGATCCATACATCCACGAGCGAGGTGTACGGAACCGCCCGGTATGTCCCGATCGACGAGGAGCACCCGCTCCAGGGCCAGTCCCCCTATTCGGCCAGCAAGATCGCTGCCGATAAGATCGCCGAGAGCTTTCACCGTTCCTTTGGTCTCCCCGTTGCTACCATCCGCCCCTTCAACACCTATGGGCCCCGGCAGTCCGCCCGCGCTGTTATTCCCGCGATCATCACTCAGGCACTCTGCCGGGATTCGATCGACCTCGGGGCGACGCATACGACCCGGGATTATACCTATGTAACGGATACCGTGCGGGGGTTCATCGCCGTGGCCGAGTCCGCTCGCACGATAGGTGAGACGATCAACATCGGGTCGAACTACGAGATCGCGATTGGGGATATTGCCCGCAAGGTGGCATCCCTGCTCGGCAGGGAGATCGAGATCCGCATCGATCCCGCCCGTCTCCGCCCGAGGGAGAGCGAGGTGGAGCGGCTCTGGTGCGACAACACCCGGGCGCGGGAGATGCTCGGCTGGTCCCCCCTGATGCCGCTGGATACGGGGCTGGAGGAGACGATAAAATGGATAGCGGGAAGGACGAACTTATATAAAGTCGGGCAGTATGCCGTCTGACCCATGAAAGCCGTAATCCTTGCCGGAGGAAGAGGGCGCAGGCTGGAGCCCTACACGACCGTCATCCCCAAACCCCTGATGCCCGTAGGGGATAAGCCCATCCTGGAGATCGTCCTGCGGCAACTCCGCCACCACGGTATCACCGACGTGATCATCGCCGTCGGCTACCTTTCCGAACTCATCGCAGCGTTCTTCGGGGACGGCAGCCGTTTCGGCCTGAATATATCCTACTCCCGCGAGGAGACCCCGCTCGGCACCGCCGGGTGCCTGGGGCTGATCAAACCTCTCCTGGACGAGACGTTCCTGATGATGAACGGGGATATTCTGACCACGCTCTCCTACTCGGATCTCCTGGATGCTCACCGTCGGGGCGGGGCGATGGCGACGGTCGCCCTGAACCGCAAGCGGTACTCCATCGATTTTGGGATCGTGGAGACAGATAGTGATCAGAACATTGTCCGCTACAATGAGAAGCCGACCGTCGAGCATATGGTGAGCATGGGGATCTACGCGTTTGAGCCGGAGGTGCTTCAGTACGTGGAACCTCACACATACCTTGACTTCCCGCACCTGATCGAGAGGCTGATCCGCGAGGGGGAACCGGTGCGGGCCCATATCGCCGACTGCTACTGGCTGGACATCGGCAGGGAGGAGGACTACCGCCGCGCCAATGCGGAGATAGACAGGATATACCCGACACTCGGCATGGCAGGTGGGTAAGTGGCCTGGAAGATCCCGCTCTCGGATATCACCTTGGACGAAGAGGAGCTCTCTGCGGTACGGGAGGTGCTCGCTTCCCGCTGGCTCTCGATGGGGGCGGTCACGGAAGAGTTCGAGCGGCTATTCGCGGACTACGTCGGCACCCGCCATGCCTTTGCCGTCTCCAGTGGCACGGCCGCCCTTCATATTGCGCACAGGGTGCTCGGGATCTCATCAGGGGATAGAGTCATCACGCCGTCTCTCACCTTCGTGGCCACATCGAACTCCATCCTCTATTGCGGAGGGTCACCCCTCTTTGCAGATATCAACGGCCCGGACGACCTGAATATATCTCCCGAAGCGGTGTGGGAGAACGTGACGCCTGAGACACGCGCAATCACGGTGGTTCACTATGCAGGATATCCCTGCGATATGCGAATTCTGCTTACTGTGGCCGAGGAGAACGGCCTTCCCCTGATCGAGGATGCGGCGCACGCTCTCGGGGCGGAATACCGCGGTGCAAAGTGCGGATCGATGGGAGACATCGGGTGCTTCAGTTTCTTCGCGAACAAGAACCTGACCACCGGCGAGGGGGGGATGATTGTCACGAACGATGATGCACTTGCGGAGAAGGTCCGCCTTCTGCGGTCCCATGGCATGACGAGCCTGACGTGGGATCGCCATCGCGGGCATGGATTCAGTTACGATGTCACGGACCTGGGTTTCAACTACCGCCTGACAGAGATCGCCTCCGCTCTTGGCATCGTCCAGCTGAGGAGACTGGATACCATGAATCGCCAGAGGGCCAACCTCGTATCGGAGTACAGGCGGAGGCTCGAGGGAATACCGGGAATTTCATGCCCCTTCCAGCATTATCCCGAGGGGTCGTCGCACCACATCATGCCTGTGATTGTGTCGGGTGAGCTCGACCGCACCACATTGATGGCCTCGCTGAAGGAAGAGGGGATACAGACGAGCATCCATTACCCCCCCATCCATCTCTTTACCTACTACAGGCAGACACTCGGTGCTGCCAGGGGATCCCTGCCGTGGACCGAGTTCGCAGGAGACCACGA
The DNA here is from genome assembly GCA_030019205.1 of Methanomicrobiales archaeon. Classification (NCBI taxonomy): domain Archaea; kingdom Methanobacteriati; phylum Methanobacteriota; class Methanomicrobia; order Methanomicrobiales; species Methanomicrobiales archaeon. The sequence continues at coordinate 95,350 of JASEFH010000009.1, read as the reverse complement.
GCTCACCCTCCCCCTCTATCCGGGGATGACAGTCTCCGATGTAGGGTACATCACCGACTGTATTCGAGAGATCACTGAACAGTAAAGCGACTCTGATCCCAGCGGCTTCTCGGGAACATCCCATCTCTTAGGGTCGTATCGGAATCTTTTTCGTATCGGCGTGGGGAGGCAACGGTAATCCTTTATTTGGCCCCCCAATCAACTTCTCCCAGAACAGGCAGGCGAGACCGAATCGAACTCCTGCCGCCGGTATCCAGATGTGCTTTTGCTTCCGGTCCCTTCGGTTCGAATCGCTATCCTTTATCCCCTCCTCCCGCAACCGGTATCCGGTGTTACCATGCCCGTTCTCCGAAGACTCGGCATCCTCTCGGTAGCGAAAATCGTGGCAATCATCATGGCCGTCATCGGCCTCATCGTCGGGGTGTTCGTCGCCCTCTTCGCGAGCCTGGGCACCCTCTCCGGCATGCCCCTGGGGGCGGCCGGCCTGGGGCTCGCCCTGCTGATACTCATCCCCCTCCTGTACGCTGTCATCGGCTTCATCTACGGCGCGATCATCGCCGCCGTCTACAATATCGCCGCGAGCCTGGTGGGGGGCGTGGAGCTCGAGTTCGAGGGATAGTCCGGCCACCTTTTTTATCCCGTTTCGATCCACCCTACCATGCATGCTGGTTGCGGCCCACCTCTTTTTCGGCCTCCTTCTCGGGATCTTCCTCTTCCGGGCAACGTGAGAGCGGCGGCTGGTGGGGCCCTGGCCCTCGGGGCCCTCCTCCCCGACCTGATCGACAAGCCCGTCGGCCACATCCTGCTCGCGGGGTCGCTCGACTACGGACGGCTCCTCGCCCACGACATCTTCGCCGTCCTCATCCTCGCGCTCCCGGGCTTCCTGCAGCTGCACCGCCGGGGGAGCCTCACCCTCCTCGCCGTCACCGCCGGCGTCCTCCTACCCCAGCTCCTGGATGCGATGTGGCTGTTTCCCGCCAACTGGCTCTTCCCGCTGCTCGGGCCCTTCACCGCAGAGCCCGTGGAGGACTTCCTCCTGGTGGGGCTGCTGCGGGAACTGACAAGTCCGTTTGAGTGGCTCTTCCTCGCCGCCAGCATGCCCATGCTCCTCGCCCTCTACCGCGAGCCTTTTCTGCGCCGCTTCCCCTTCCTGCCCGCCCCGCTCTTCTCCCTCTGCCCCGCCATCCCCGCGATCGCCCTCCTGGCGGCGGGCCTCTACTCGGTCGCCACGGCCCTCTTCTCCTTCGGGAACACCCTGACCTGGGTGGAGAGTTCCGCGTACAACCTCCTCTTCGGCCTGCTCCTCATTACCATCGCCATCTACCTCCTCCGTGTCTGGCCGTCCCGCCGTGAAGAGTCTTTTTGACGGCCCTTGCATCGCCTGCAGATCGGGCGCACCCGCACGGCAGCGAGAAAGACAGGGGGATCGGGAGGGCATGCGGCGCAGCATCGCCGATTTTTTCGGTTCTGGGAAGGGAGATTCTTCCCCTCTGCATACGAGCAGCACCAGCGTATCGCCCTTGGCCACGGATGTCATGCGGTCGCTGTTGTGCGGATCCTGCACGGGAATGTAGCAGAGGCGCGCAATACCTTCATGACGCAGGGAGTCGAACGGAATGCTGCGCAGCTGGAGGGAAAATACATCTGCTGGAAGGGGCAGTCCTCCTGCATCGGCTCATGTCTCCCTAGCCCTGCCGATCAGCCGCCATCGCCGCCCCCGGACCCCGCTCAGCATCCACGCTTCCCGTCGCGGATCTGAGCGGCCCCGCCGTCCGGCAGGATACCGGACCGTTCTGCCATCAGAATACGGATAATCTATTTATAGTAGAAATGGTACCATCGCGCGGTGTTACATCGTGCCCAACATCAAACGACGGGCCGTGGGTATACTTCTGTTCTTGACAGTTCTTCTGGCCCACGGCATGTGCTGTGCCGGTTCCTCTTTTGACGCAGATGCCGGCGAGTCCGAAGGGGACATCATCGTGCTGTTCGAGAAGCTGGCATCCGTGCAGGATCTCCAGGCGGATCGGCCCATAGGGGCTCTCGTGTCGTACCAGGAGAATATCACAGATGGAGGATCGGTTGTCTCCGAGGGTGTGGAACTGCACCGCATCCCCAACCTGGTGCGGTCTCTGGGGGCAACCGGGGAAGGTATCCGTGTGGGCGTCATCTCTGACGGCGTGGACAATCTGCAGGATGCCGTGGATGCCGGGGATCTCCCCCAAGGTGTCCGTGTCCTGAAGAACCGGGCCGCCTGATGTCGACCCGGCAGAACGAGGGGACGGCCATGCTGGAGATCGTCCACGAGATCGCGCCCGGAGCGGAGCTCTACTTCCACGAATACGGGAGCGACGAGATCTCTCTCCTCAACGCCATCTACGCCCTCGCTGAAGCAGGCTGCGACGTGATCGTGGAGGATGTCGGAGTTCCCACCGCCCCCTACTTCGAGGACGGCGACGCGGCGGACATGGTGAAGCGGCTGCTGGCGAAGAACGAGACGATCCTCATCGCTGCGGCCGGGAACTCTGCGCAACGCCATTACCAGGGAATGTTCAACGCATCGGACGAGGGGACGGGAGACGCTCTCCTCGACGGCATGTACCTGTTCCACGAGTTCAGCACTGGCAGGGAGAGGTCTCCCTTCCTCTTCATCGATCTCGAGCCGGACGAGGTGGCATACATCATCCTCCAGTGGGATGACAGGTGGGGATCCCCGGAGAACGACTACGATCTCATTCTCTGGGACCCCCGTGCAGAAGAGGTAATAGAACGATCCGACCGGACGCAGGGGGAGGCACTCTATCCGTATCCCATGGAGGATATCCATATCGAGAATTCGAACGAGACTCCCGTCAGGGTGGGAGTGCTGATAGGGAACTACGTCGGAAGGGGTGTGATGCAGGTCCCGAGGAATCTCGAGCTGTACATCTATGGAACCAGTAATATAACGCCCGAAGAGTTTCTCGTGTCTGCCGATTCCATCCATGGCCTTGCCGCTCTACCCGAAGTTATCACCGTGGGAGCGCTGGATGCCGGCACCGGCAATGTCGAGGCGTTCTCGTCCCGAGGGCCCGTGACCATCACGTACCCGCGGCCGGAGACCCGGATCAAACCGGACATCATGTCCTACAGCCGTGTGCAGGTCTCGGGCGTGGGGGATTTTCCCGCCTGGTACTACCGGGGGGTCTTCCCGGGAACCAGCGCAGCCGCCCCCCATATCGCGGGCATTACAGCGCTGATCTGGAGCGGGTTCCCCGATGAGAATGCAGGTCAGATCAAGGAACGGCTGTACAGCGCGGTGCGGGACCTCGGACCGACGGGCAAAGATCCCGTCTATGGCTACGGAGTGCCGGAGTTCAGCATCATACCCTGGAGTCCGAACGCGACACCTGCGGTTACTCCAACGGGAACGCCCGGACAGCCGATGCCGAATGTTACGGCCAACCTGACCCCGACAGCAAATGTGACAGCCGTTCCCACTACCAATGGAACGGTGACGAATGGGACGGCAGAACCCGTCCCCCCGAGATAGGCCGGACGATCGCGACTGCGGAATGCTCCGCGAGGGGGTAGGGCATCGGGTTCGGGAATAAACCCCGGAGCCCTCCCGCTCACGTAGTGGTTCGCCTGTACTGTTCGCCGCCAGGCAAGCATTTTTATGCGCCGCCTGCAACCAGGGTCGGGGTGCGGGGGAGAGGATGAGGGAAATGGTTTTCAGGGTAGGGTCCTGGGTGCTCCTGGCAGTGCTCGCGCTCATCGTGTCAGGGGGCATATCTGCTGTTTGTGCTGCCTCGCCGCAACCTGTATTGGAAGAGAGCTACAGCATCGGACAGAGCAATTCTCCGTTCGGAGACGTTGTCGGGAATGAGATCGGAATCAATGTGACCAACACGGGAGGTGGCGGGGACGTCTATTACGAGATCTACTGGAAATACCCGGGCAGTACGGATATCAGCCGTACGGCATCCCGCGTATTCTGGATGGACGCCGGCGAGTCTGTCAGAGTCTATGCGGTCTACAGCGCGGGCTCGGCGAAGCACCCCGGAGTTCCGGGATGTGGTATGTCAGCGTTCGGCCAGCCGTTGCCGGGGATAGCGATGTGGGAGAGGTGCGAATCGAACGGCTCGTCCAGCAAACGGATCACCCATTTAATCGTTCAGGGGTAGAGAACGTCATCCCGCAGATCCTCTGGTAAGGTGAGGTGCGCTACCCGATCAGCAATCCGACCCTTGCGGTTATCTTCGTCGAACCGGGACCGGGATCCGGGAAGATCGTTTCACAGACTTGGGCGTTTGAGTACGGCACCCTGCTGGCAAACCTGGATGAGGCTTCAGAACTCGGCAATTTCTCCTACCGCGTATCCGAGTGGTCATACGTGGACCGCCCCAACGGGATGATCATCCGATCGATCGAGAACATCTCGATGAACGAGTCCACCGGCAAATACTGGGTCTTCTACAACACCACGCCCAATGTCAGTGCCGTCTCGTATCACGATCCCTCTTCTGTATGGGTTCGCTCGGGGGATACGTGGTACGGCGACTACTGTATTGTCAACGAGACCGAGGAAGAGAGTATTGCCTACCTGGACACGACAGAGTACAGAATAATCATGCATATGCAGGGGGGATCCAACTGGTCCGGTAACTCATGAACCTCTTTTTCAAAGGATACCCTCGGGGGTCCTTGCATGATCCAGACGGGTATGCACACGGCCATATCAGAGTATTCACCCCCCATGGGTGCATTCATCGTCGCATGGGGGAGATCGATTGCCCGTGATCGCCCGCAACAGAAGGGGCAGGGACGGGCGGTCCGAGAGACTCGGGGTCGTCGATGGCGCTGGGTGGGGCGCCCGGGAGGACCTGATCGCCTATCGGTATCGTTGCACGGCGTCGAACCCTCCATGCCGGCTCCGTAATACGATGGAGATCGTTCAATATCAGCATCCACACACTTTTTCCTGAAGTATACCGTGAGTCCCGAAACGCTTCAATTATTTTCGTATACTGCCCTGCAGGTCGATAGAATTATATTCTAATTCTGTTTCGTGCGATTTTCATTAGTAGTTTTTAACCGAAACAAGGAATTGCCGGTGCGGGAGCGGGAGTGGCAGACTGCAGGGGGGAGGTTCACAGCAGAACACAGGACTTTCCCGCTTGCTATGCGATACGGCTATGATCATGCCCTGGTGCCCCCCTGATACGTGCCCGAGTCGGCCCTCTCAGTTTGGAAATAATGGATGGCAGGTGCTCCCTCTGTATGTGCATTTGCGGTGTACTTCCCGCTGTGTTGTGGGCACAGGATCGCCTATCCCGGATCTTAACCGGTCCTGATCGCTACACGCTCTCCGAATATTCTTCACCGAGAGAACAGCACGATTCCCCGCATGAGCGCCTCTCGGGCGAGGGGACTGTCGAGTTCGTCTACCGTAAAGGGAAAGACTTCGATCGGGAACGGGACGGCAGCGAACCTCTTTGCCCGCTCCACCATCCTCTCCGGAAATTGCCAGTGAGCGCTCCGAAGGACGACCAGGATATCGGCATCGCTCCCGGGGACGCCTCGGCCCTCCGCGAGGGAGCCAAAAGGACGATCCTGACAGCATCGCTCTCTGCTTCACCGATTCGCTTGGCTGCCCCGCGGAGTTCGGCGATCAAACTCTCCTCTTCAAGCCAGAATACCCGAGCAGAATTCGATGATTCTTCGATCACAAACGATGGCATCCTCTGCATCCTTCCGTGAGAAGTACTCGTACGGACTTCCCGACCCGAATCCGTTCGGGTACCTCCCGGTAACATAGTACCTGCCGGGGCTCCTGGCACAGTCGTAGAGCTCTTCGGGTACCGTCACCTTATCGGAGAGAGCCTTCAATAAATCCATGACCGAGTAACCCCAGGCGACTGCATGCAGCTTCTGGAATGCTGCCTTCACGGCTTTTCCCGCAGCCTGCTGGGCGATAAAGCAGGACCACTCGAACGATCCGGCGTACATCATCTTTTCTGCCACATTCAGGTCCCGTCTGGCCTGGTTCACCCAGTCTTTGCTTCTCTCCGGTAGCTCTTTAGAAGAGATCGTTTCTGCTTTATCTAATCCCTCGCTCTGATGCACAGGGCCGGGCGAGATCGCCCATCAGCTGGAGTAGAACACATTTGCAGGATCCAATCTTCTCCGGCACTCCCACTCCGGGCCTCCGAGCGCCTTCTGCGGGATGGCGTGTGCACCTCACAGCGTGCGGAGGAGCTCCCCGATTGCCGTGCGAAACACCCTTGCCGGGTATACCCCGCCGCCACTGCGGGCATTACATTTATCCCTCGATATGGCTATTGTCCCGCATTCTCCTGAAGGTGAGGGTAGATGCGGAACGCAACGTTGTTCATCGTTTTTCTTATCGTGTGCCTCGTTCTGGCCGCCCCAGCGGCGGCCCGATCGGCGAACGGACCCGTGCGGGGGACTCCAATCACGGGCTGCATGGTGATCGACCAGCCGGGCACGTATATCCTGACCCGGAATCTCATGAACGTGGCTCCCGGTCCCTCCGGTGCCTGCATCGTCGTCAATGCCGATGCCACCATCGACGGGCGGGGTCACACCCTGGACGGCATCGGGACGGATACAGCCGTGAAGATCCCCACCATGGACCTATCAGATGGGGCCACTGTCCGCAACCTGGTGCTGACCGACTGGAACACCGGCGTTAGTGTCAGCAGCGCATTCGGTGTCAGCATCAGCGGCTGCACCTTCCGTAACAACCGGTTTGGAGTCAGTGTTGCCGACGGCGGGGCCGACATCCAGAACTGCAGGATCAGTGGGAGCGATATGGGCGTCTTGATCGAGCCGCTATCAGGCGTCGGGGTCTCGAACAGCCGGATCGCGGACAACGGCATCGGCGTGGTCATCGACGATTTTGCTTCGGTCGTCATCACGAACAATTACTTCCGGAATGCGGAGAACGTGCTCATCCGGGGCGATAGGCCCCTCTCATCGGCCGTCTTCAGCACCGAACTCGCCAGGGGGCGGAACATCGTCGGCGGGAAGTGGCTCGGCGGCAACTACTGGAGCGACTACTCCCCGGACTGCCTGGACGCGGACCGCAACTGGATCTGCGACGACCCCTACCCGCTGGGGGACTACCGGGACTCCCTGCCGCTCACGGGACCTGTGAGAGGGCGGATCTTGCGATAGGCGCCTGGCGGCAAGGGGGGCATGCTCCAGCTGGAACCACAGGCGTGATAAGGGGGCTTGCCATTCTGCCTCCGGGTGCTCCCCCCTCCCCGCAGGCGGAACAGGATACTTCTGCCGCCATCGCCCCGGCTTCCGCTGCGTGCGCGGAATCGCCGGGGGGCAGATGCTGCCTGTTCATGGGGGAAGCCGGCGTCTCCAGACTCAAAATTAGTTTCCGATCGGCACACCTTTTGTTCACAGGTCAGAAACAGATTGTTTCTGGATCTCCTGGTCATATCGCTTCAGCCATCGTTCTGCCGGCTCTCGGATTCGTATCGTATACGGCGTCGTAGGTGTCGTATGCTGCCTGTATCAGCAATGAGCGTGAACGATAATAAACGCCTCACAAATCGTTTCGCACAACCGCTGTGTTCGCTTTCGGGGAGATCCATATGAACCTCGGCAATCCGTATCGCACAAATGCCCTTCCCTTTTCGGCAGGATCATCTTCGCCCTCTGCATTGTCGAGAACCGCCCGTCAGAGAGCAGGATCTCACCGATGACCCATATTTCGGCCTATGTGTCATAGCCGTCTTCCTCTTGCGAGAATGCCCTTGAGATGGCCGAAGTTCGTCAGAACGACATCTATGGATAGATCGAGCGCATCCTCCCGGCGGGGGGGAAGGCCTGAAGTCTTGGTGGTATCGAGATAGATCGTATGACCGCTTCCCCGGGCTCACGCCTGCGCAGGGCGGACATGTGAGTCCATCTCTGCACAATGTGAGCGGCGAGCTCCCAAAGAACATAGTAATGAGGTTATTTTGTGTGGATCAAACCCGCCGTTGAACGTGGTGGTTGATTCGGCCAAATCCACTGCACCCGTTTATTGTCGTAGACGAGCTGCTGGGTGGTCGCATCTCAGATCTTCATCTGGATCAGTTCCCTTCTTGAGGTTCCCGTCGATCGTGGTGAGCATGAAGCCGTAGGATCCGACACCGTTGATCGTCCCAAAGCTCGCGTACTGGCTTTCATACTCGTCTGGGAGAAGATCCCAAATTGGTGGAGATCCTCCCTAGATAACATACTCTTCTACCTTTTCTTCGTTGCCATCGCATTCATCCTCCCCCAATCTTGCCTTCATCCCGGATCGAATCCTCGTAGTGGTCGAATAATCCTCTCCTCATCACCGCAGCCGGATCACACGCTCCCTTTACCATCGAAAAAGATTATCATCGGATACCTGAGGAATTTTTTGTCTTCTTAATGGATTCCCCTTCCCGACCGAGAGAGGAATTGTATGCGAGTACAGGAATATACGCGGGGTAATCGATATGGAGACATCTCGATTCTCGGTGGTCATTGAAAAGGATGCGGATGGCAATTTTGCGTTCTGCCCCGATCTCCAGGATTATTATTCAGAGGGGGATACCATCAAGTGGATAAAATATCCGCGATGCCATCTTTCTCCCTAACGAGGACCGGCGTGAGTGTGGCGAGCCCGTGCCGCGGGCACAGCCGATCAACCTGACAATGCCTGATGTGTCGATGCGAAGATCCCTCATCTCCCGGCTGACGGATACGAGTGCTGGATTGGATCTCGTATCGTTCGCCGTCGTGGGTGTTATACGATCCTCGGCAATTCCGATGGCGGCCGTGCCATCGTTCCCGAATGATGGAGGAACGGCGGTGCATCCCAGCTCTGCGATGTCCATCCGCGATGATACCGGCATCGCCGCCGACGAGATGAGAGGCGGTAAGATATCGCGGGAATGCCGCGAACTGTACCCCTTGCCGGCATCTTCGCCATCTTCGGGCGGCACTATCCTCCCGCTCCGCATCGTTTGCCACCGGTGGATGTAACAAGGGAAGATCGAGATGCCCGCCCTGCCTGAAAGGGGAATCTCCCCGTCTATACCATTCTTCGGGAACCCCGATAGGTTTAAGAAGGGCGCGTGATCAGAGAGGGATTAAGGAGGGGACGAAGTGTATCTGCAGGAACGCGACCACGTGCTGCGAGGCCTGAATCGGGCGATCGCCGCGTTGAACCGATTCCTGGACGAACGCCTGATCCCGGAGAGCGGCATGGACATCGTCTATGCCATGCCCAATGCACGGGACCGGGGAGACGTGGCAGCGGTCGGCGAGGGGATCCGCTGCCGCGAGGATCTGCAGACCGCGGCGGATCGGATTGCCTTTGGGCGGGGAGGGGAGGCGATGCGCAGCGTGCTCACGGCGATGCGGCACGATCCTTCCATCCGAAGCTGTGCGACGCTGCGCTGTACGTCAGGGGTGATCCGGTCGATGGAGGCGCTCTTCTTCACCACCTGCTCCTTCGATCCCGCCAGGGTCCCTCCCGGCATCGAGGCGGTGGAGTGGGGTGTGGCATTCTGCTGCAGAGAGGGGGTGCCCGATGCGATCTGGAACCGTGGGCGGGAGGGCATTGAACCCCTCGTTCGGATTTTCGCGGAGGATCCGATGCGTGTGGCAGACAATATTATTAAGATATCAGCACGCATACAGGATAGGGCAATTGATACGTAGGAACGGTGTGCATGGGAACAAAACCGACATATATCAAATCTGTGAGCGAGGAACTCCTCTCCCGATACGGTGAGAGATTCTCCGATAACTTTGACGAGAACAAACACCTGGTCACCGAACTGACCACCATTGAGAGCAAGCAGGTGCGGAACCGGGTCGCGGGTTCGATCACGCACAGAATCAATTTAAAGCGGAAACATAAATAGACGATGACTTCTATATAGTCATCCATGTTTGCGGGAGTTTTTCCGGCAATAATCACTCCTTTTCACAAGGACTACAGCCTGGATGGGGACGGGCTTCGATCCAACATCCGCTGGCTTCTGGAGGCGGGAGTTCATGGTATCGTCCCCTGCGGATCCACGGGAGAGTCCGCGACGCTCTCGTTTCGCGAGCACGAGGAGGTCATTGCGATCGCAGTCGACGAGGTGAACGGGCGCGTCCCCGTCCTCGCCGGCACAGGCTCCAACAACACCACCGAAGCGCTCGAGCTGACGCGGGCGGCCGCAGACCTGGGAGCGGATGGGGTCCTGGTCATCAGTCCCTACTACAACAAGCCGAACCGTTCCGGACTGGTCAAGCACTACACGGCGCTCGCCGATCTCGACATTCCCGTCGTGATCTACAACGTTCCGGGGAGGACCGGCCAGAATCTGGAGTGGGATCTCATAAAGGATCTGGCGCAGCATCCCAATATCGTCGGCATCAAGGAGGCGAGCGGGAACCTCGGGCAGATGTCGCGCATCATAGAAGAGACGCGGAGCTTGGACTTCAGCCTGATCTCCGGAGACGACAACCTCACATTGCCGATTCTCGCCCTCGGCGGCAGCGGAGTGATCTCGGTTGCCGCAAACGTGGAGCCGGGGCGCATGGTGCAGATGTACGAGGCGTTCAGGGAAGGCAGTCTGGAGCGTGCGAAGGCGCTGCACTACGAGCTCTCCCCTCTCTTCCGCTCTCTATTCATCGACACCAATCCGATCCCGATCAAAACAGCAGTCAATCTGCGGGGAATGGCGGCAGGACCGGTGCGTCTGCCCCTGGACGATCTCGATGAGAAGAAGACAGCGCAGCTGAGAGAGGTGCTCGCCCGCTATGATTAGGGTCGCTGTCAGCGGGGCTCTCGGGCGCATGGGAACCACGGTGGGGCGTCTGGTGAAGGAGGCTCAAGACCTGGAGCTCGTAGGCGGCATCGATCTCGCCGAGGGCAGCTTCTTCGACGCTCCGGTATACCCGGCACGGGAGATCGATGCGGCCCTGGCTGCCACGCGGCCCGACGTGCTGGTGGACTTCACCGTCGCCGCTGCCGCCGTCAGCAACGTCCAGGCAGCAAGCCGTCACGGCGTCGCTTTGGTGGTCGGGACGACCGGGTTCACACCCGAGCAGAGAGAGGCGATCCGCACCGCCGTCGCCGGCACCGTTCCGGCGGTCGTATCGAGCAACTTCTCCGTGGGCGTGAACATCTTCCTGCACCTGGTGCGGGAGGCGGCAAAACGGCTGGAGGGTTACGATGTCGAGGTGATCGAGGCCCACCACCGCTACAAGAAGGACGCCCCCAGCGGAACGGCGAAGATGATCCTCGACGCACTCCAGGGTGAGCTCGGCTCCCGCGAGAAGACGTACGGCAGGGAGGGGGTGATGGTGAGGGGCCAGGAGATCGGCGTGCACGTAATCCGCGGAGGAGACATCGTCGGCGATCACTCCGTGCTCTTCGCCGGCAACTTCGAGTGCATCGACCTCACCCATCGGGCCTACGACCGTGCGGTCTTTGCCAGCGGGGCTCTCCGTGCCGTTCGATGGGTGGCCGGGAGGGAGCCGGGCCTCTATGGCATGTCGGATGTCCTCAGTCTCTCCTAGAGACTATTTCTGCTGCTGATCCGTCCTTCCACTCTCCCAGCGGGTCGGGACGGGGGCGGCACCGCCGAGACGCATCCGGTGCGATGCCCGCCCTTCCCGGCCATTGCAGTTCAGGGATCGCTTTCGGGGGAGGGCAGGCTCTTCTCTTCGAGATGGGGACCAGGAATCTCCATCAGAGTACTCGCCGAAAGGGCCGTCGAATGAAGGGATGGCACAGGGAGAAGGGAAAGGTGGACCAGCACTGACATACCTTGCGGATATCGATCCGGCAGGGCTCTGGGATCCACGAGGGAGGAATCCTCCCGTTCAGGTCCGCGGATCGACCCACCTCGCGGAAAGCGCAAGCATGGGCGATAGTACAGGCATTGAGGGTGTGAGACGGGGGAGGGAAAGCCGGAGCAGCCGGATTCGGCACGCGGTGCACTCGGTCTCCATCCACGCCTGACCTCAATCCGCGAGATGGGGGAACGATTCCCCTTCACAGGAGGAGGAATCGCTGCATGAGGGGATGGGATGTACCCCTGGACGGACGAGAATGGGATGGCGAATCGGAGCGCCGCTCCTGCAATTCGGACGGATCCGAATCCTTCGCCCGGAGGAAATCGCACAGACTGATGTCCGGTTTGACACTCCCGGCGATCGGATCCGCCCCCGTCCCCCTGAAGGCGACCGTGCCCTCACCCATTACACACTCTGATACTTCCGAGCAGCGTCCGGTTCTCCCTGACCGCAGGGAGCAAATCCGCCCATCCCGTCGATCAGAACAACGGCCGGATCGAGGGTCGGGAGGGCAACTGGATCAGCCCTCGGCCGCGGCTGAAGGGAGTTTACCCGATACGTCCGGCAGGAGGGTTTGCCGGTCCACGAATTTCTGGTATCTATAAAATTCATCCTTTTTTCGAACGATAAAAGGGATAATCGAAATCTTTTAATCGCGTTTCTCGTACATATATACTGTTGTTGCCATAGGAGGTACATACGTGCCAGCAGTTGTTGACAAAGATGTCTGTGTCGGTTGCGAAACGTGCGTCGATGAGTGCCCCGCAGAAGCCATCACAATGGAAGACGGTGTTGCAAGGATTGACAGGGAGAGGTGCACGGAATGTGCCACCTGCGTGGATATCTGCCCCTCGGTAGCGATCCGGATGGAAGAATGAAATTGTTTAATAACTCGAAAGAGAGAGAGACTCCTCATTCATGATCAAGGTTGGAGTGCTTGGTGCCACCGGTGCGGTTGGCCAGCGTTTCGTCCAGCTCCTGGCGAACCACCCCTGGTTCGAACTGGAATGCCTCACGGCATCGGAGCGAAGCGCCGGGAAACGCTACGGCGATGTGGTGAACTGGCGGCTGGATGCTCCGTTCCCGAAGGATGCAGGGGAGATCGTGGTCAGTCCGACCACACTCGAGGGAGTGCGGGGGCTCGATCTCGTATTCTCCGCCCTCCCGGCAGAGATCGCCGGCCGCGTCGAGGATGAGATCTCGAGAGCCGGTATCGCGGTATGCAGCAATGCTCGTTCGCACCGCATGGAGGGGGATGTGCCGCTCGTTATCCCGGAAGTAAACCCGGAGCACCTGGGGCTGATCGACGTCCAGCGCGATCGCGGTCGTGACGGGTTCATCGTGACCAATCCCAACTGCTCCACGATCATGCTCTGCGTCGCGCTTGCCCCGCTTCGCCAGGCGGGGTTTTCAAACATCCAGGTGGCGACCATGCAGGCGATCTCGGGCGCCGGGTTCGAGGGTGTGCCGGGGATGGCGATCTACGATAACGTCATTCCCTACATCGGCCAGGAGGAGGAGAAGATGGAGTCCGAGACCCTGAAGATCCTGGGAACGCTCGAGGGGGACGCCATCATCAACGCCTCCTGCAGGGTAAGCGCCAGCTGCAATCGCGTCCCGGTGATCGACGGTCACACGCTCGTCGTATGGCTGGACACTTCCGAGACCGTTGAGAACGTGAAAAGGGCTTTCCGGTCCTTTTCTCCGCCGTTCAGCGGGCTCCCGACGCAACCGGAGAGATCGATCGAGCTCTTCGAGCAGCCGGATAGGCCACAGCCGCGGCTCGACAGAAACCGCGGCAACGGGATGACCGTATCCGTGGGGAGGATCCGTGAAGGGCTCCGCTTCATCGCCCTCGGCCACAACACCATCCGCGGAGCTGCAGGAGCTTCCGTACTGAATGCAGAACTGATCCACACGAAAAAGTATCTGTAAAGGGGTCGTTCCCATGTTAAAGGATAACACAGTATTCGTTGGCAATAAACCAGTCATGAACTATGTGTTGGCAGTAGTCACGCAGTTCAATAATGGCGCGAATGAGGTCTCGATCAAGGCACGCGGAAAGGCGATCTCGCGGGCTGTGGATACGGCAGAGATCGCCATGAACCGGTTCCTGGAGAACGTGATCAAGAAAGGCATCGTCACCTCGACGGAAGTGATCGATACCGATAGCGGAAAGACGAACGTCTCCAGCATCGAGATAACCCTCGCTCAGATACGATAGGCACGCTCCGGTGCCATTCCGGCGCTCCGCGTGCCGCACCGATCCGGGTGCGATCCGCGGCCCATGCGGAGTTCCGCTGCCATTTCTGCCTTCCCTGCCGCAGCCTGGCTCTACCATAAAGGATATAATGCTCTCACCTGCAATAGTACTGTAATGAGAACCATCGCATGCCTTCTCCTGGTTCTTCTGATGAATGCGATGATAGTGCCGGTGCTTGCGGCAAATGGGGAGAGGTACAGCTATATCACGGTGAAGGAAGTCAATATCACCGTGGAGAACGAACGGGCGGTGATCGAGATCGACTACTCCATCGACGAGGGCATACGCCTGCTCGTCATGCTGCTCGGGACCGGGGATCTCAAGTCGAAGGTGCTCAAGATCGTGAACTACGAGGATGCCCGGATCCAGGACATCACCCTCGAACGCGCCAGGCTCGTGCTGGACGAGGCCTCCGAGGACTATGGTGACGGGGTATACTGGTTCCCGGAGCACGAGTTCGGCGTGGTCGTTCCCACGCTCAACGTGAAGACCCCACAGACTGTACGCCGATTCAACATGACGAAGGGGATCCCCGGCGGGATCGGCCATTTCAGGACCTGACCGCTTCACGGGAGAATCATACCTCGACCGAAGAAGAGGAGGGACCCATGCCACGAGGCCCGCGACCGGCCCCCTGACGCGCCTTTTTTCGATCCTGGTCGAAATCCCTGCATTGGTGAACGGAACTTCCGAGCCTCGCCTTCTAAAAGGTTGGCTCTGTTGAAATCCTTATCGAGGGCAGATCCGGCAACGGCACGGCCGGTCCATCCGCAGGCGGAGGCGCGTTGCGCCGGAGAGCGTTTCTCCGCGGGAACGGGTGTCCCTGCACGGCGTGACCAGGGTATCTTCGCCAGTGAATCTATCGAGATCTTCATGCGATCCCGACCATTTCGGGAAAATTGGTTGTCTTTCGGCTCTATAAAAATCTCTCTGCAGTACGATGGCACGTGTCCCGAGGGTAGTCCCCGGTTGCGGTGGGCGGAACCTGTGCGGCCTGTATTGGTCTCTCCGAATTCGGGCAATCGCACGGAGGGAAGATGGCACACGCCGCTGAAGATGCCGGCCGTTTGGGAGCAGGTTCTCGCTTCGATGGGGTTTCAGCAGAACCTGTGCGTGGTTCCCGAGCCTATCGAGGGTGAGGCGGGCACAAACGATCCCCGTCGCGCACCGGGCAACTGCACCCCGGCACGATCGAACCCGCCCCCTCGTCAGGGATGACGGCAGGTGCCGCCCTCCGGTACGCCAGAGACCCGTCCCGCCGGGGCCGTCGGCCGTCCGGCGCTGTTCAGGGAATGGAGGAGAGGTCGGAGCGCCCGACCCTGTCCCCCTCCAGCAAGCGATCGGAAGAAAAAAACGGGGTGCCATCCTCCAATCCGGCTCCCTGTGGCGTGGAGGAGGATGCAACAGTCATCTCCCCGGAGAACCAATCCCAGGACGCAGGGAGAGGGGATGCTCCCCTCGCAAGCCCCTCCCGAACGATGCGCTGAGACCAGCACGGATGGGGGGAGATACAGCATCCCGGGCCGATAGACCGGAGATCTTCGCCCCGCCATCGGTGCAGGATGCCGGTGATCCTCCTTCAGAAAGAGGGCGCCTCACAGGTCGTCTTTTCCGAGTACGCGGGCGTGCCGGACGATTCTCCTGTTGACCAACGACTGCAGGTAGATCCCGACAAGGGCACAGAAGAGCCCTGCGATGGTGGCGAACAGCACGTACTGGACGCCGGCGTCCGCCGTGAACGGGAAGTCCGTGATGTCGCTGATGGACAACATGTACACGCTCGCACCGTAGGAGATGACCCCGATGGCTGCAGTGAAGAAGGGCAGCACCACCACCCGCCCGAAACTCTCCCACTCGTTGATGTAGGTATCAATGATCTTGCCACCCGATGCGATCAGCCCGGCAGCGGTAAACCAGCCGACCGCCCCGTATACGAACGTCACCAGGTAGATGAGGACGCCGGAGGACGGGTCGGTCGTGTAGAACGCGATCAGCGTCAGGAGCCCTATCACGATCCCCAGGGTGATCAGCAGAAGCGCGGAGACATAGGTGACGAAGGTGAACCGGCCGCGGTGGAAGGAGACCTGGAGGGCGTTCACGAAATAGCCGACGACCTGATCCAGGCCGATCCCCTTGACGAGCAGGTAGGTGCCCATCACCCCCACCACGATGATGGTCGCGTACTCCGGGTTGCCGATCAGGTAGGCGATGGCGAACAGGAGCATCGCCAGTCCGAGCGGGACGAACACCATGCGAGAGACCTTGGGATCGTCGAAGATCTTCTTGATGATGTAGTAGGTCCCTTCCAGGTTCGGCATCTGACTGACGATCACGCGACGGACGCTGCTGACCGGAATCCTCGATTGGATGATGGGAAGCACGTACTCATCCTCCGCCCCATCTGTCACCAGAATGCAGGAGTTCGCCCCCGTCGCCTTGATCACCTGATCCAGACCGGCGGCAATGCGGCGATCCCCGTCGAGCATGTGCATGTGGTCGCCCGATAGAATGGCGATGGTCATATCCTCGCCCCTTGCCGTCAGTTCGTCGTAGATCTTTATACCCTGAAAGATGGCGTTGATGTCCGAGTCCTCGGGGTCCGTAAGAGCGAGTATGTTCGCCGCTTCCAGGCAGGCATCCCGTCCCACGATGGGGCACTCCAGGTTCCCCTTGAATCCGATGTCGTCATCGCGATCCACACAGAGGACCAGCGTCCTTCCGCCCGACATGCCAGTAGAAGGATCTCCCTGAATGTATTAAATCGTTATTCATTCTGCGGCATGCCGGCATCCGTGGCGCGAGGATCCGTCTTCCCCGCTGGAATCTGCCAAAAAGAGGTGAAGGACTGCTCACCTAGATGAGTTTGGAGCGCTGGAGAAGGAGGAGATCCTCGGTGGTGAGCTTCTCGCCGCCCTTGAACTGCTTGAAGATGCGCTCGGCTTCCTTTCTGACCGCTTTCTGCTCTTTGGTCACCTTGGTCTTTCGGGTCTTCTTCCGAAGACCGCTGATCACCTTGTCGTAGTCCCGCAGCTCCTTCTGGCATGCGATGAAGTACTTGTGCTCCGCGTCTGCCGCCTCCTGCGCCTCGACGAAGTTCTGGTGCATCGCGTCTGCCGCCTCGCGGGATTTGTCCGCCTTCCGGTAGGCCTCCACCATCAGGTCGTGGTGCTTCTGCGCCAGCTCCGCAAGTTCGGTCACCCGAGCATGGATCTCGGAAGCGCGTTTGCGGTATTCGCGGGCCTCGTTCAGCTTCGCCCGCATCTCCTTGTTCTGCTCGAGCTCGGCCTCCTGCTCTTTCACCTGGGCCTTCATCTGCTTGATCTTCTCGATCAGCTCCCTCTCCTTGTCGATGCTGAAGACCTCGGTCTGCTGGCGGAACTCGAGGTGCTCGATCTGCTTCTGGATCTCCTTCAAGCCGCGGCTCTTCAGGTTCCCATGCTCTTTTTTGAATGCCTCGATCTCCTCGAAGAGCTGGTTTGCCCGACTGTTGTAAGCGTTTCGCTCCTCTTTCAGCGCCTGGACTTCCGCGTTGTATTTATCCCGCAGCTCCTTGTTCGTCTGAGCCTCTTCGACGAACTGCCGCGTCTGGTTGTTTAAGTTGTTCCTCTCGGTTGCGTGCTTGCTCGCGGTGGCATTGAGCTCGTTCCTGCGGGCCTTGTGCTGCTCGGACTCGGCCAGAATATTTCTCCTCTTCTCTATCAGTTCGTTCAACATGCGCGACCATCCTCATCCGGTACCCGGGCCCAGAACAACACCGCTGAGAGCGGGATCGGAATCTCCCATCACAAACCTGAAAGAAGCAGAACAGTTCGCCTCAATCGCGCGAATTTGCGTGTTCAGCTGTCGGTTCATATGTTCAACCCCGATACATGGCGGGCCGCCTCATCAGAAATCGGTGCAGCCCGTTCCCCTTGAACATCTCACGGTCAGGGCCCAAGACGTTCTATTATTCAAACGTCATCTTGATTATTAAGGATTTCGGGAACGCAAAAATTGAGAAGAGATGGGATGATGCTCAGAGAATATCGATCAGTCCGCCGCTTCTCGCATCCTCTCTGACTCTCCGGGACGTGCTGGGCGTTAGAGGGGTTCGGGCGGGAAGCGTCTGTTCGAATCCGCGGTGCTGGCCCAGGATCTGGGCGCTCTTCACTCCGGTCATGATGGCCATCACCCGCACCTTGCCCTCGAACTCGCTCTTCACGCGCGCGCCCCAGATCACGTCGGCGTGCGGATCGAGCTCGTAGGTGAGCGAGCTCGCGATCTCCTCGGCATCCTGGAGGGTGAGGTCGTTGCCGCCCGTGATGTGGATCAGGCTCCCCGTCGCGCCGCGGTAGTCGATGTCCAGGAGCGGGTGGTTCAGGCACTCGTGCACGACACTCTCGGCCTTGTTCTGCTGCTTGCTCTCGCCGACAAGCATGACCGCGACCCCTCCCTTGCTCATGATCGCACGCACATCCGCATAGTCCAGCTGGATCAGGGAAGGTTCGGTGATCGTCTCGGAGATACCCTTGACCGTCTCGGCGATCAGCTGGTCCATGACCGAGAATGCCTGTCCGATGGGGAGGTTCGGGACGTACTTCAGCAGGCGGTTGTTATCGAGTACGATGACAGAGTCTGCTGCATTGGCGAGCGCCTCGAGCCCCTCCTCGGCTCGAAGGAGCCGGGCCTTCTCCACCTGGAACGGGTAGCTGACCATCCCTACGACAATGGCACCCTGATCCTTCGCTATCTGGGCCACGACAGGGGCAGAACCCGTGCCGGTGCCGCCGCCCATGCCGGCAGTCACGAAGACGAGATCGGCCGACTCCAGCAGGGACTCGAGGGTGGGGCGGGCCATCTCGGCCGCTCTCTTCCCGATATCGGGGTACCCTCCGGCGCCGAGGCCTTTGGTGAGCGATTTTCCGATGAGCACGCGCTTGTCGGCTTGGATCATGTCCAGATGCTGCTTGTCCGTGTTCACAGCGAGAGTCTCTGCGCCCGATACGCCCATGTGGTACAGCCGGTTCACCGTGTTGTTGCCGGCGCCCCCGCAGCCGACGATGACGATCCTTGGCAGGCCGAGGAAGTCTCCATCTTCTGCACCGTCGCCCTTGCCGGACTGCTTGAGAAGGTCCTGGTTCTTGACAGCCTCATCAATGATACTCTGCATTCTAAACCTCCTAAACCTTGAATGAAATCTGGTCGCTCTCCCGGAGCACCCGGCTGGCATGCTTCTCGATCAGCTCTCGGACAGCATAGCGTACCGCCTCCGAGACGGTGGGGTAATCCCCCATATCGACCAGCCTCTCCAGCATGTCAACCTGCTGCTTTGGGAGTCGAATTGTGATCCTTTCCATCATGACTGCGTGTATCTGACAAGAAGCTGCTCATGAGCAGCTTCTTGTCAGACATCTGGATCCTCCTTGTCTGACTAACCAGATAATTCTAATAGTAACGGTTATATATATAAATCTTCTTTTTTGGAATCGCAGCGAGCGAACGGTTTTATCTCCGGCCCCCGAACCTCTATAGACAAGAGGTCATCCCATTGTTCGACCCATTCCCGGCAAAGGTGATTCACGGGGGTACGGTGAAGCGGCTGAAGATCGGAGATGCTGGCGACATTCTCGATTTCTCGGCAAGCCTGAACCCCTTCCCCCCGCGAGTGGACTGGTCCGTCGATCCGTCGGATCTGGAGCGCTACCCCGACGACACCTACGCCGCGCTGAAAGAGGCGATCGGCCGAACCTTTCGCCGCCCGACTGAGGAGATCTGCGTGGGCAACGGGTCCATCGAGCTGATCCGTGTGTTCTGCGCGGCAGTGCTCGAGAGGGGAGATCGGGTGGCGATCGCCTCCCCCACCTTCGGAGAGTACGAACTCTCGGCACGGTTATGCGGGGGAAGGATCGCGGGGCGGGGTCCGATCAAAGTCCACTTCCTCTGCAACCCCAACAATCCCACCGGGGAGCTGATGCCCCGGCAGGCAGTCCTCGAGCATCTCCATGCCATATCGGGGATCGGATCCCGCCTATTCCTGGACGAGGCATTCATCGAACTCGCGGATCCTGCGGAGAGTCTGGTCGACGTGGCGGACAAGGCCCTCTTCGTCGCCCGATCCCTCACGAAATCCTTCTCGGTCCCGGGCCTGCGGATCGGCTACGGCTTCGGCGACGCGGATCTCGTGGAGAGGATGGAGGTCATTCGCCTCCCCTGGACCGTAAACGCCTGCGCCGAGGCCTTTGCCATCCGGGCGTTCGCCGCCTACGGGGAACTCGCCCGATCCCGCGAGCGGATCGCGGCAGAACGGTTCCGGCTGATCCGCGGGCTCGATGCGCTGGGGCTCGCGCATCATCCCTCCTCCGCCAACTTCGTCCTGGTCCACCTTCCCTTGCCGGCTGCGGACCTCTCCGCCTGTCTGCTGGCGCGGGGGATCCTGGTGCGGGACTGCACCTCGTTCGGGCTCGCGCACTCCATCCGCATCGCCGTGCGCACGCCGGAGGAGAACGACCGCCTGCTGGAGGCTCTCGCAGAATGCTTGCCCTGATCATGGCCGGCGGGAAGGGGACACGCCTCTCCCTGGGGGAGAAGCCGCTCGTGACCATCTGCGGACGCCCGATGCTCGCCTACGTCGTCGAGGCATTCGAAGGGTTCGGCTGCGAGGTGGCGGTGGTGACCTCACCCCACACACCCTACACTGCCAACTGGTGCCGGGCGCAGGGTATCCTGACGGTGAAGAGCCGGGGGCGGGGATACGTGGAGGATCTCGTGGAGGTGGCCGGCATCCTGGACGGAAGCGGACCGTTCTTCACGAGCGTCGCCGATCTCCCCTGCCTCGCTTCGGAGATCCTGGACGATATCTTTGCCGGTTACGTGCAATCGGGGAGACCGGCCTGCTCCGCCTGGATCCCGAGAGAGATCTGCCGGGAGCTCGACTGCCGTACCCGATACGTGGAAGTGGTGGATGGCATACCCGCCTGTCCGGTCGGGATCAATATTCTCCGCTTCGAGGGGATCGAGGAGCCGCAGGAAGAGGAGCGTCTCCTAGTGGCGGATCAGCGCCTGGCGTACAACGTCAATACCCGTGATGAGCGGGAGAGGGTGGAGCGATTCCTCTGCCGTAAGCGGAGCGCATAGCATCCCGCCGCCGGTGCAGGGCGGCGCGCGAGGAGTCCGGGCGGTACGCGGCACCAAGGCGATCCCGAGACAACCTTCATTTTCTATGAAGGGCAATACTTTATGAGGAACTGGAACTGGGGACAGATATGGACTCGTCACGGGAGATAGAGCTCGAGGGGCACATCATCGACTCGGGGATCATGACGCGAGTATTCGACACGATCATGGATCGCGGCGGCAGTTTCGAGATCCTCGAGTTCGAGGTGGGCAAGAGGAAGACGGATCCCAGTTACGCCCGTCTGCGCGTCACGGCCGATTCGCAGGGGCAGCTCAACGCCATCCTCTCCGAGGTCCATCGGGTGGGCGCGCGTCTGCTCGAAGTCGAGGACGTGCGGCTCGAACCGGCAGAGGGCGACCGCATCGTCCCGAAGGGGTTCTACTCCACCACCAACCATCCCACCTTCGTGAAGTTCCGGGGGGTCTGGATCCCGGTCGAGAACATCAAGATGGACAGTCTGATCGTCGTCGACGCCGCTGAGAAGCGCGCTTTCTGCAGGACGCTCTCCAAGCTGAAGGGAGGGGATCTGGTAGTGGTGGGCGAACAGGGTGTACGCGTTATCCCCCCTGAACGCCCTCGCGAACAGAGCAGTTTCGAGTTCATGCACGGGACGGTCTCCCCGGAACGGCCCAGCGAGACGCTGATCGCCCAGATTGCCACCGAGATCGTGCGGCTGAAGAGAGAAGGGGGGAAGATCGCCGTCGTCGGAGGTCCTGCGATCGTCCACACGGGAGCGGCGCCGGCCCTTGCTGGGATCATCCGCAACGGTTTCGTCGACGTGCTCTTCGCAGGGAACGCCCTCGCCGTTCACGACATCGAGCTGAATCTCTTCGGCACGTCGCTCGGGATGGACATCGCCACGGGGAAGCCGGTGAGCCGGGGGCACAAACACCACCTCTACGCGATCTCCGAGGTGATGCGGGCAGGCTCCATCCGGAACGCGGTGGAAAACGGCATCGTCAGCGGCGGGATCATGTACGAGTGCGTGCGGAACAACGTCCCCTTCATCCTGGCCGGTTCGATCCGGGACGATGGTCCGCTGCCCGATGTGATCACCGATGTGATGGAGGCGCAGGAGGCGATGCGCACCCACCTCGCGGGGTGCGGGATGGTGCTGATGATCTCGACGCTCCTGCACTCCATCGCGGTGGGCAACTTCCTCCCCTCCTATGTGAAGACCATCTGCGTGGACATCAACCCTGCCGCGGTGACGAAACTGATGGACCGCGGCACCATGCAGGCGATCGGCGTCGTGAGCGACGCCGGCACCTTCCTCCCCCTGCTCGCCAAGCAGCTGGAGGCGCAGAAGGCCCTCAGCGGGTGAGCGGCATCGCGTACGGCCGCTCCTCTGCGAGCACGAACTCCCACTCTTTTTTGCACCCGCAGTCCTTCGCATAGAGCTGCTCCAGGAGGGATCGGTCACCGTGGAGTGAGTAGTGGCGGATCCCCTCGACGATCTCGCGGTCGCAGATGCCGCAGTTGTGGGGTCCGCGCTGCTGGCCGCCCCCCAGCGGATCGCAGAGCAGGTGCGCATCCGCTGCGAGCAGGACCGACAGAACGCTCCAGAGGTAGGGCGGGCGGTAGGCGCCGCGCTTCCAGTAGTACTCCACCTCGGTGCGGCTCTGGACCGTGCAGAGGTTGAGGGAGAGGATCTCCGAGTGGCGCGCCGCATCCCGAATGGAACGGTTCATGTCCTCCACCGCCTCCGCCTCGGTGAGGAAGGGGGGCTTCAGGAGCAGGTAGGTCTTCACGCCTGCCCCGGCAGCATGCGCCTCCCCCCCCGCCTCCAGGAAATCCCGATAGGTGAAGCCCTTATCGATGCACTTTTCACGGATATAGTCGTCCGTCGTCTCCAGCCCCATCGCGACGTACAGGGGCACCGCGTGGGTTCCATCGTCCACCAGGGAGATGAGATCAGCGGCGTTCTCCGCCGTGACGTACTCCGGCCGCGTCTCGGCGATGACCACCTTGCCCCGAAACGCCTCCGCGATCGCGTCCCGGGCCTCCCTGGGCACCTCGTCGCCATCTAAAAAACTCCCCGAGGTGAAGATCTTTACCATCGAGTAGCCCTCAGGCGGGAACTGCTGCAGCACAGACGCGAGCTGCCGGCGCAAGAGTGCGGCGAGCTCGCCTCTTCCCATCCCCGCCGCATACCGTTCGAAGCGGTAGCCGCACATGCGGCATCGGTTGTGCCGGCATCCGCCTGTCCTGAAGATAATAGTCAGGCAGTCGAGAATCTCGCCGTTATGACGCTCTTTGCTCTTCCAGGCAGCGAGCGGTTTATCAAAATTTTTAATCATCTCTCGCGTACGTAATGGTTGTATGTTCATGAAAAAGCTAGCAGTAGGGATTCTCATCGGTTTATGCCTGGTATCAGCGGCAAGCGCATATCTGGTCGTCCTTCAGGCGCCGGATCGGATCAACGCCGGCGAGACTCTGAACGTGACGATCGATCACACTGTTCCCCGCGGTACCACCACTGACATCGTGCTGTACCGCACCGGCTATACGAAGAAGGAGGTGGCCAGGAAGACCTTTACTTTCCAGGGTGAGCCTGTCGTACTGAACTTCAAGACGGACGGTTACACGGACGGCATCTATCAGCTGGAACTGGTCGATCCGACGGGTGACACATTCGGCAGTAGCTCGACCGTGCGCAGGGTGGTCGAGATCGTCAACCGGACCGCCGATCTCACCCTCACATCGGAGACGACGCAGTCCTACGACGGCACGCTCGATCTCGCCGGCAGGGTGAGAGGTCTCGAGGATCGGGGCATCCAGATCACGGTGGAGAACATCCGGGGCCCCGTATTCGGCCCGGTTTACGTTTCGACGGATGCTAACGGAGCATTCCGGGAGGAGATCCCCATCGAGGATCCCGGCGTCTACCGCGTGGACTTTTCCGATTATCGGGGGCACATAACGACGGTGCGCTTCTTCGTCTCCCCGATCGAGGGCACGACGGCGTCCACGACCGTTATCCCCACCACGCCGGGTACCACCGCGACCGCCGTCCCGACGCCGGCGGCTTCCGCCACCACGCCGGCGACGCCGCTACCCGCCGCCCTGGCGCTGCTTGCCATCGCTTTTGCCATTCTGAAGCGGAGTTAGACGACAGCAACCTATTTTTTATTCCACGCAAAATAAATACAGGAGCCGGGGTAGTCTAGCCCGGAAAGGCGGTGGTCTTGAAAACCACTGGTGCTCGGCACCTCAGGAGTTCAAATCTCCTCCCCGGCGTGGGAAACGGATGATATTTTCGGGGATAATCCAGAGCGGGAGAGAGGAAGCATGTGCATCGCAGTGCCGGCAGAAGTGATCGAGATCCGCGACGGGAATATCGGTATCGTGGACTATGGGGATCTCCGGCAGGAGGTCCGGCTGGATCTGGTGGACGTGAAGGTGGGGGAGTTCGTGCTCGTGCACGTGGGTTTTGCGATACAGAGGCTCTCCCGCGAAGAGGGGCTCGAGACCCGCGAGCTCTTCCGGCAGGTGTACGCGGCGATGGAGGAGTGATGCACGAGTACAGCGTCGCCTATGACATCTACATGACTGCCCGGACTGCCGCCCTGGAGAACCGCGCAGAGCAGGTGACGTGCATTCACGTGGATGTGGGCGAGATGGCAATGGTCAACCCCGAGCAGGTGGAGTTCCTCTTCGCTGCCATTGCCGCGGACGACCCGCTGTTCGCCGCTGCACGGCTCGACTGCCGCCCCGTAAAACCTCTCCTGCGCTGCACCTGCGGGTACGAGGGGGATTCCGTTTTCGTCTGCCCCCGGTGCGGATCGATGCCGGAGATAGTCGAAGGCAAGGAGGTTGTCGTCTCCCGGATCGAGATCGAGGTGGAGGGCGAATGACGATGCGGGTGAGCCTGATGCACGGCGCCGGCGGGGAGATGATGGGCGAACTCCTGAAGACCATCACCAACCTGAAGCACTGCAATGCGGGCGGGATCGGGCTCGAAGCGCTGGACGACGGCGCCGTGATCCCGCTGAACGGATCCAACCTGGTCTTCACCACCGACTCCCACGTGGTGCGGCCGATCTTCTTTCCCGGCGGGGATATCGGCAGGATCGCGGTCTGCGGGACGGTGAACGACCTCGCCGCCATGGGGGCCCGTCCCCTGGCTCTCTCCTGCGGCATGGTGATCGAGGAGGGATTCCTCCTCTCTGACCTGGAGCGGATCGTGGCATCCATGGATGCAGCCCTCGGGGAGTCCTGTACCAACCTTGTGACCGGCGACACCAAGGTGGTGGAGCGGGGCAGCCTCGACGGCATCGTCATCAACACTGCCGGTATCGGGGTGGCGGACAGGGTGATCCGCGACAACCGTCTGGAAGACGGCGACCGCATCATCGTCTCCGGCACGCTCGGGGATCACGGGCTCGCGGTGCTCGCCCACCGGGAGGGGTTCGATCTCGGGGAGCAGCTCCGATCGGACGTCGCCCCGCTCTGGAGCCTCGTGGAGAGAGCGCTCGCCGCCGGCGCGATCCACGCAATGAAAGACCCCACGCGGGGCGGCTTCGCCAGTGCGATCAACGAGATGGCCAGGAAGGCGAACAAGAGGGTCGTCATCGAGGAGGAGGCTCTCCCTGTGCGGCGCAGTGTGCGGAGCGCCGCCGATATGCTGGGGATCGATCCCCTCGAGGTGGCGAACGAGGGGAAGATGGTCATCGCCGTAGCGCATGAGGATGCGGATGCGGTTCTCGCCGCTATCCGATCCCATCCCCTCGGGCGGGAAGCGGCAATCGTGGGCGAAGTGACAACGGGCTCCTCCGTCATCCTCCGTACCGCGATCGGGGGGGAGCGGTTCATCGAGCCCCCCATCGGGGATCCTGTGCCTCGGGTCTGTTGAGGACAATCCGGTTCCTTCGTATTTTCACTTCTATTACCTCGTTTCCTCGAACACCGCTTAATTTAACTGCTTCTGGCCCTTGTTTGCATTCCCTTGCGATGCACCCCTCCAAGCCGGCGTTGGGGGGGCTCGCTCCCGGGTATAGACGAGAGGCTTCACGCACCGCTTCCCGCGGGAGAGTCCAAGGACCGAATGCAGAGGCCTTCTCACCCCCCCATCTCCCCCACAATTACGTCAGGACCCCTTCGGGGATGCGAAAGATCTTTTCTGTCCACCTCGTAAGAAGGGGCCGGTCCCGTCCCTCGATCGTATCTTGCTGGATCCCATCCCCGCCAGTGCGATATCCCCAGGGTCGGACGGGGACGATACATCCTCCCCGTTCCACCACCCCTGCAGCGCGATAGAAACCCCCCGGGAAGCCGATCAATGCTGTCTTCTGGGGTGAGTCTGCCCAGAAGGATCCCTGTTTGGCCACGCCAGCGTTCTATACCGCTGATCCGACACCGGCTCCCTGCGCAGGAGACTATTACGGAGGGAGAGGGCACTGCCCCCTCCTCCGCTGATGCCATAGCCTCGAAGGGACGGGATCCTCGTTCCCCCTCTCACCTCCTGCAGGAGGAAAACGACCATGAACGACACCATGGTAAACCAAAAGAGGTCGAACGGCTCGACCCTGGCCTGGACTTTCGCAACCGAGCGTCACCCCATTTCGGATTGTACGATGGCCTCGATAGCACCTTTATATGCTGCGAGCGTCATTCTTGTGTGGGAAGCATTCCCGATTGCAGCCCGGCCCCGTGCTGCTGGAGATTCGGGGCGAAGAGGAAGGACGGTGGATCCGAGTGACCGACAGAGTGGATCTGGTGCTGAAGAATGTGCACCTCGGCGATGGGCGTACGGTCGACCTCTCCCTGGCGGGAGGCGTGGTGGTGCACGCCGGCGCTGCCCGCCCCTCGTACGAAATTCTGGACTGCAGCGGCCTCTACTGCCTGCCGGCAGCGGTCGACATGCACGTCCACATGCGGGGAGGGCGAGAGTCCTACAAGGAGGACTGGTCCAGCGGTAGCCGGAGCGCCCTGGCAGGCGGGGTGACGGTCGTCGTCGACCAGCCGAACACCGATCCGCCTCTCACCACTGCCGAGCGGCTGCGGGAGCGGATCCGTGAGGCGGAGGGAGCGTCCCTATGCAGTTTTGCGGTGAACGGAGCCCTCAGTCCCGATGCGGACCTGGAAGGGCTGTGGGCGGCGGGAGCCCTCTGCTTCGGGGAGGGTTTTACCGCACCCTCGACGTCCGCCCGGGCGATCGGTACCTCAGACCTGCCTGGTATCCTGACACGGATCCGGAGCCTCGACGGTCTCGCAACCATCCATGCGGAGGAGGTGGCGGATCTGCCCGACACGCAGGTGGTGGAGCACAACCTGGCACGCTCTCCGGCAGGCGAGGTCCGCATTGTGAGAGCGGTGCAGGAAGCCAACACCGCCGGCTGCCGCCTTCACTTCTGCCATCTCTCCACGGCGGATGCCGTCGATGCGGCGCAGGGCACGGTGGAGGTGACGCCGCACCACCTCCTCCTCTCCCTTGAAGATTTTCTGGAATGCGGAGGGAAAGGAAAGGTGAACCCACCCCTTCGGGAAGAGGCGGAGAGGAGGGCGCTCTTCTCCCGCTGGGACGCGATCGACGTGATAGCATCGGATCATGCCCCCCATACCCCCGGGGAGAAGGCATTCGCCTTCACGGCAGCCCCGGCGGGGTTCCCCGGGGTGGAGACGATGGTGCCGCTCCTGATGGCGGAGGTGATCGAAGGTAGAATCGATCTCACGTCACTCATCGAGAAGACGTCCGCCGCGCCCGCCTCGATCCTGGGAATCCCTCCTGCCGGATTCATCCCGGGAAATCGGGCGGATTTTGCCCTCTACCCCAGAGAGATCGTTCGCATTGAGGTGGATGCCCTCCACAGCCGCGCCGGCTGGACACCCTTCGAGGGGATGCCTGCGGTCTTCCCGCGCATCGTGGTCCAGGGGGGCGTGCCGGTCTACCGCGAGGGCGAGTTCGCACCCGCTCACCCCCGATGGTACGCCGGAAAAGGTTTTATGGGTACGGAGAGCGTATGATAAAACGCCGATACCTGCGCATCCATAGGTCCCCGGGCGATTGAGTGGCGGTTTGCCTGATGAGATGAACCACGGGACAACCCGGATGTGCGACAGGCACGCCTGGCACGAGGGCGTTTAACAGGTGATGGACGGCAGAATGCCACGGATGATCCATGTTTGTTTGTGCCGGGCGACACATTCCTCTTATCGGATCTGTTACGCATGACAGACTGGATCTGTGCGGTATCCGATGCTCCCGACGGCGTCGTCATCAGCATCTCCGTTACGGCAGGCGCAAGACGGAATGCATTTCCCCGTGGATACAACCCCTGGCGATGCGCTATCCTCTGCCAGGTGGCTGAGCCTGCTGTGGACGGTAGGGCAAATAAGGCCGTCATCGAGGTGCTGGCAGAACGACTCGGAGTGCCTGCGCAGAATATCCAGATCCGGAGCGGCGCCCATGCCCCGCATAAGAAGGTCCTGATCCGCGGCGTCTCCCGAGAGGTCGTCGAGGAGCGCCTGCGGCAGCTGTTCTGACACGCATCCTGCTCCCGCGGAATTATCTTCCGATTATTCATGAATGCGGATATTCCGGGCAGTAGCGCGGAACAATGAGCCCTCGACCCGAACGCAGGGACTGAATTTCTATCCTGAACCAATGTTCCAGATCGGATGCATCGCTGTATCTCGTGCCCCCTGTCCGGACCAATCGCAGTCGTGGGGAAGGATCGATCCTTCTTCTCCTTCCAGCGGTAGTGCAACAATATCCGGGAGACCTGTCATCGCCGGGGAGCAACCATGTTCAGGGCGTGGGATCCTCCCTTTCAGCAGGCAGAAGCGCTCTCCTCCCCCTGATCTTATTGAGAGGCTGAATCGGCCTGAACCGGGCACCCGCAGCTCCGGTTTCCCATCTTCCATGGAGTCGTCGAGCACCAGGGGAATGCCCAGACGTTCTGCCTGCCCGATATGGCGGGTATGCGATCTACCGCTCTCCGTATCTGGTTTCCCGGCGCCGCCTTCCGCTCTGCGCAGTGCCGGAACTTTTCGCGGATAAAGCGCCGATCGGGGAATCGGGCGCTGACCCGGAAACCTCGCCGCCGCGAATCGCAACGGGGATCTCTCCCGCGATCCGTCCGGGTCGGATGACCTTCTGAACGGAAAATATGGATGCAGGCGTTCTGAATCAGGTTTAAGTAATTCGACTATATATATAATATTGTACCTATGTACCGCCGTAGAAAGTACAGCATACATAGTTTACAATTACCCAGAGCCGGAGGTGGCTTACATTGTACTCACCGGATACAACCAAATATCTCATTCACATATACCTGCATGCCGAGGGGGTGGTCGAAAAATCCGACGTGATCGGAGCGATATTCGGCCAGACCGAAGGTCTCCTCGGGGAAGAGCTGGATCTTCGGGATCTCCAGCGGACGGGCCGCGTGGGGAGGATCGATGTCCAGATCCAGAGCAGAAAAGGGGAGACCCGGGGCGATATCCTCATCTCGTCCTCCCTGGATCGGGCTGAAACGGCACTTCTAGCGGCATCCCTGGAGACGATCGACCGCGTCGGCCCCTGCATCGCCCACGTGACCGTGGAGGGGATCGAGGATATCCGCACCACCAAGAGGAGGCAGATCGTCAGCCGGGCCAAAGAACTCCTCTTCGAAGGATTCGAGGAGGGCAGCATCGACAGCGCAAGCCTTCTCGACGAGGTCCGCGAGGGCATCCGCATCGAGAAGCTCATAGAGCTCGGGGAGGCGAAGGTGGCGGCCGGTCCTCAGGTCATGGAATCCGACCAGATCATCGTCGTCGAGGGGCGTGCGGATGTGATCAACCTCCTGAGGGCAGGCATCAAGAATGCGGTCGCCGTCGAGGGCACCCGGGTTCCCCCGCTCGTCGTCGACCTCTGCGGGACCAAGACCGCTACCGCCTTCCTCGACGGCGACCGCGGAGGCGAGCTCATCCTCCGGGCTCTCCTGCAGGTGGCCGACATCGACTACGTCGCATTCTGCCCCCGGGGAAAGAGCGTGGAGGATATATCCCGCAAAGAGATCGCCAAGGCGCTGCGAAACCGCGTGCCGGTGGAGTACGTGCGGGATCAGTTCGGGGAGCAGGAGTCTCCGAAGACGGAGGCCGAGGAGGTCTCGATGACCACCGGACCGCCGGAAGAGCCGAAAGCTCGCCCGTCTCCCCAGAGCCTCAGGGGACACATGGAGGAGGTGAAGAACCGCATGATCGCACGATTCCTCTCCCCGGACTTCTCTATCGTGCACGAGGCGAAGGCCGATGACGTGGAGAAGATCTTGGAGACGGTGAACGGAGATGTCGCCGGCGTCGTGGTCGACCGCGTGGTCGACCAGAAGCTTCTGGACCTCTTCGTCGCCAGGGGAATGGAATTCCTCGCCGCTCCGGATTTTCGCGGTATTGTGAAACGGCCTCTATCCATTAAACTCCTGAAGATCCGGTAATTCATGGACGCCCAAATATATTTATAATCATATCTACCATCTCTTTAACAACGGTCGTGACGTGCATGCACAAGGAAGAACTTCTCGTACTCCATCAGATACTGGTTGACATCAAGAATTACTTCGAGAAAGTGAATCCCGGTCTGAAATTTTCCCAGTACTACGCCCTGAAGATCGACCCGGGCCAGGTGCACAGGAGCAAAATGGAGCACAAGTACGCGATCTTTGTGCTGGGGACGGAGCTTGCCAACGCCATGCGGGACGTGGAGTTCTCCGCGTCCGGGAGAATCTCTGCACGCATGCGGGAACTTGCGGAGAAGACCCTGAAAGAGATCGAGTGCCTCCAGTAAGCACGACCCTCGAACGCCTTCTCGCTCCCCGTCGGGGGATGGTTTCAGGAGGTCACGAAGACTGGCACGGCAGCCCATCGTCCAGCACAGGGCAGGGTAACTTCGGGCCTGTCCTGCGGCGCCTCATGCGGTTCTACGGTGCGGAAGGCTGTCGCGAGTGCGGGATCGAGGGCGAACGCCCGATCCCGGCACTGCAGCGACTCTTCCGGCGGTGCAACACTCCCTCCAGGGCGATTCCGAGAAACGCCCAGAGATCCGCGTTTCCGGGATCCAGATCCAGTGCCCGACTGTTAAGGCGAATCGCATCCTCGCATCGCTCCTGGTGCGCCAGCAGATACGCCTGCAGCTCATGCTCGTCTGCCCGGTCCAGAAACGCACGGTGCTGCCTCCATTTCGTCTTTTTCTCTTCGACGATGGCGGTTCAACTCCAGCGATCTGCCTGTTCATCACCGATCCTGATGAGGCTTCCGATTATCGACCGTGCAATAGGCATATCGTTCCATTTCAGCCACCACCTTGAAATCCTGCGTGGGGAGAATGGCACGAATGCCCGGGTGCCACTGCGAGAGGTTGTGCAGACCGGCTGATGGGAAACGTAGATGCGCCCGATGCCGGTACGAATTCAGACCTCACAAAGTGGCTCTGTCGAAATCCTCATCAGGAGTCTGTGTACGGCTCTCGGGTGTTCTCCGGGGAAGGGCATCTCTCCTCAACCCCTTCGTGCGACAGAGAGCATCCTGCCCGGCATTCCCGGTCCGATATAGGCCTGTCGCACGATTCCCTTCCCCGGGGGGAGGGGTGAACGCGGATCATCGATGGGTCCACCCGCGGGACAGGTGGAAAATACGCCGGGGAGCGTTTCTCCAGAGCCCACAAATTGCCTCTTTACCTGCCGAGAGAGCAGTGGAAAGACATAATCACCGGGTTTCTCATCGAAAAGAGCGGTCAGAGAATCTCCGGTAGAACCGGGCAGAATGCAAAAGGGTACTGATGGCACTCGCATGGATTTGAGGAGTCCGTGTCAAGGATGCTCCTGCTGCATTCTCCAGCATTGTTGAGGTGGACGAGACATATCCCGGCGGAGAGTGGAGGAGCAAAAAGAAAATCCATCAGGGATCCGGGAACCACGCGAAGAAGAGGAACGAAAAAACAGCCTGTATTCGGCAGCCATATCGTAATGGACAGGTGTTGGCAGAGGGGGTCGAGACTGTGGAGGCTGAAATCCTTTACATCCTGATCTTGAATAAGATGGAGAAAGGATCTGGAGGTTCAATCACAGACAGGAGAGCGGCAGAAAGAAATCGAATCGCATTCTGAAGTTGCCGGAGATGAAGGTTGGTGGCCAGATCGGCACGATGGCCTACGGAAATTGTCTCACGGCAGTGCCTGCCCTCTCCTCAATTATCCGCATCCTACCGCACCGGCGGGGTAGGAGGTCAGGAGGATTGGAGGGGTGCGCTCCCCCCGCTCCCCCGCTACGGGAAAACCGATTCTGCCGCCCGTTCCGCCATCCCGCAGGGGACGCAGAACCCATGCATTCCGCGGCAGGAATAGCGATGCGGAATGTTGACTAGAACCCGGATCCACCCTTCATGCACCGGTCAAAGGCTCGATCCCGAGACGGCTTCTCCCTGAAATCCACGATCCCCGTATCTCCGGCTCTCTGCGATCTCTTGAGGCATGCCGAGGAGCTGCTGGGGGGAGAGGTACTTCTCCGCCATCTTCCCGACGCACCGGAAGGGGGTTATCCTTTCGGACCCTCACCCCCTATGACTGCGCCCGGCTCATCATCGTCTCTCCCGCCCGGCAGCTGGGATTGCTCATGGACGTCGGATCGGGGAGAACCGCGTCCTGCTGCTGATGGAAGGGGCCGCTTCTGCGCAAGGGGAGATCGGGGCCCTCTCCTTCGATGTCCGCACCATGCAGAGAGGCATGGAGCAGATCTACCTGGATACGCTCAGGGACACGAAGACCCGCTCCCCCGGCATCGCGCGGCTGCTGGAGTCGTTGCGGAATGCCCGCATATACCTCCTGAAGGAGAGCAGCCGGGATATGCACGAGAGTGTGGCGCTCCGCGACCTCCCTCCTGTGCGCTCCTTCGTACTGCACAACGCGATCTGCGGCGCCCGCGATACAGCCATGGCAGAGACTGCCGCTGCGAGCAATCTCTATCCTCTCATCCATATCCCGGAGCTTCGGCGCTTCAGGAATCTCGATGTGAAGGAGATGATGATCCATCGAGGGAACCGCTCCCCGGGGTACCACACCCAGCTCGCCGGGGATCGCCTGCACGGGGATCCGGCGCCGATCCTGGAGTTCGATTCTGCCGGGACAAAGATCGGGATTTCCACGCCTCTCTCTTCGAGGGCAGCACGGAGATCGCGGACCGCCGGATCCGGCGATTGTCCCTGCAGGGGCGGTTCGCCTGGGGGGGATCCCGGGCACCTCCGTGATGCCCTCGCCTGCCAGGATGCGATCGAGAAGCGGGCGTACGGCGCCGTGCTCGGAGATGCCTGATCGTCAGTGAACCATATCCGGATCTTGAAATACCCGCCGCTCCAGCGCACTTCAACAATTCTTTTACCGCAGAGTGCCGAAATACGTTGGTATGCGTTATCTCGCCGATCCGGAGGAAGGTCTGGATGGCATGGCGATCAACAACGCCATCGAGGCCGTATTCGCTGCCCATGCGCGGGGAGAAGTCCAGATGCCCCCGAAGGTGTATGTCAACCTTCCCTTCGGGGATTTCCGCACCATGCCGGGTTATGTGCCTGATCTCGAGGCCGCCGGCGTCAAGATCGTATCCGTCCACCCTGATAACCGCGCGATGGGGATTCCGACCGTGATGGCGCTGACCATTCTCCTGGATGTCCGCACGGGCGCCCCGGAGGCGATCCTGAACGCGACACGTCTCACCGATCTCCGCACCGGGGCGGCCGGCGCCATCGCCTGCCGGCACCTGGCACCCAGAAAGCGCATCGCGCTCGGCATCATCGGCTGCGGCCAGCAGGCGGAAGCGCAGATCCGTGCCATCGCGTTCGAGCGGGAGATTGAGGAGGTGCGTATCTGGGGTCCGACCCCGAGCCGGGCGGAGCGGCTTGCGGCTCTCTTCCGCACTCTGAATGCCCGATGTGTCCCGATCGAGAGAGCCTGCGATGCGGACGTGCTGGTCACCGCCACCCCCTCCCGAAAACCGCTTGTGATGGACGCCTGGGTGCGCGAGGGGACGCACGTCAACGCCATCGGCGCGGATGCACCGGGAAAGCAGGAACTCGATCCCCGGCTGCTCAAGAGGGCGCGGGTCTTTGTCGACGACCGGGAGCAGGCAGTCCACTCCGGCGAGGTGAACGTGCCGATCAGGGAAGGATTCTTCCGCCCCGAGGAGATCGCCGGCACGCTCGGCGAGGTGGTGATCGGCAAGAAAGGAAGGGAGAGCGGGAGCGAGATCACCATTTTCGACTCCACGGGCCTCGCCATTCAGGACCTGGCCATCGCCCGGCTCGCCCTCCAGAGCGCGGGACGGAGGGGGACGGAGTTACCGTTTCCCTGATCCCTCTCTCTCGGTGAGCGGAGCGGAGAACTTCTTCCAGACCTCCTCTCGGTAGACCTTGCCGCTGTTGTAACTGCAGAATGGGATGATGCGGCCGTCCGGGGTTGCATAGTGGATGCAGCACCGCTGTACCCTGTCCAGATCGTAGTTGTAGCGGTCCATGAAGTGCATGGTGCCGATGAAGAGCGCATTCCAGTGGAAGTCCCGCAGGGCCTCGAAGTTGTGCAGGACGAGCGCTTTCGTGATCAGCTTCCAGAGAGTGCCGCCGTCCATCTGATCGCCTCGTTTGACCGAAGCATGCATCGCCTTCACACCCTCAAGAAGGGTGAGATACTTGTTGATCGCCCCGCCCTTCTTCAGGTTATCAGCCATATCGGAGATCGCGGCAAAGAAGCGGTCCACATCCACGCTGCGGTTGATCGGTACAAGACCGTTCCCGGTGACAAAGACATAGGTGGCCGCACCGCAGTGCTGGTGGGCCGTAAACCGAATCTGGGGGCGGCCGCTGTACGCCTCCACGAGATCGGAGATCGGGACCACGCAGGGGACGGGGTAGAAGTCGTCCTTTCGGATGGCCCCGTCCGTCTGCGCCTCGATCCTCCGGAGAAGATCCGGAATGGTGATCCTTTCCGTGGCGACATCGTCCTCGCTCGCCGCACCGGTGAAGGCGACCGGCTGGAAGTTGACCCCCCGCACAACATCGATATGCTCGGCCGCATACCGGATGATTCCTCCCACCTCGTGGTCGTTTTTACCATTGATCACGGTGGGCACCAGCACCACCCCCATGTGCTCCCGGGAGCAGTTCTCCACCGCCTGCATGTGCTTCCGGTAGTGGGGGTCCGTCTCTTTCGTGATCCCGTCGAAGTGAAGGTACACCGTCGAGAGTCCGGATTCTTTGAGCGCCCCGACAAAATCCGGTTCGTTGGCGAGGCGGATGCCGTTCGTCGCCAGCTGCACCTGGGAGAATCCCACCTCTTTCGCTTTTTTTATGATATCGAGCAGATCCTCCCGCATTGTGGGCTCCCCTCCCGAGAGCTGGACCGCTGGCGGGGGCACCGGCTTCTCCGAGCGGAGGAGCTGCATCATATCGACGATCTGCGCAAACGTCGGCTCGTAGACGTATCCGCATGCACGGGCATTCGCGAAACAGAAATCACAGGAGAGGTTGCAGCGGTTGGTCACGTCGATATTCGCGAGCAGCGTGCTGGAGCGGTGGCTGCTGCAGAGACCGCAGTTCGATGGGCAGGCGGAGCCAGGCAGAGCCGGGCGAGGATTCTGGATGCCGGTTCCCAGGGACTCATACCGGTCGAAACGTTTGTACATCTCCGCATCCGCCCAGTAAAGGTTCCGGAACGGGCCATGGTCCGGGCAGGTGCGGATCAGCCATACCCGCCCCCCCTCCTCCTCGACAGAGGCGTCCAGGACAGAATTGCAGATCGGACAGAGCGTCTTCGTCTTCTTCAGCAGCATGAGTCTTCACCGGTGCGTATATCTCGATAATTATCTTGAATCCGCAATAAGTGTATATTTTCCTGCTCGACTTTTGCAGCGGGGGTAAAGCAATCCTCGATTTTCACCCGCTTCCGACGTGCCGGCTCCCCGTGAAGGGACGCCCCCATCGCTCTGCCCTCTCCACTATCCGCCGTGGTTGGAACCGCATCTATTTTAAATTTGTTCTCGAATCTTAAATCTTTGTCCATGGGACTGCGCTGGCGGTGGCATCCGGCCAGACGTGCATGCGGGATTTCACGCGCTCTTCCGTCTCCGCAGAACCCGTCTGCGGAGCCACGGGATCGCTCCCGGCGAGGCAGAAAAGCATTTACAGCGTCAGGACAACCTTTCATGGGACTTTCTATGCTGGATGCGCGTGGGATGTGCGGGACGGTTTCTCTGTCGTCGGGCTGTTCGGGGTAGAGAGCGGTGGATGCGGAGGCACTGTGGAACGGCGTGGCGATTCCGGTCCTATCGGCCTTCTGGCTCATGATCCCCGCCTACGTTCCGAACCCGGTTGCGGCAGCCACGGGAGGGGGAACCCCGATCGACTTCGGCGCTGTTCTCCCGGATGGCAGGAGGCTCTTCGGGGATGGCAAGACATACCGCGGTTTTGTTGCGGGCGTGCTCGCCGGTATCCTGGTCGGACTGGTGCAAGTAGCTCTCTCGGCCCTGCCGGGATTTGCGCTCCTCCCGCTCCATACGCCGCCCACCGTAACCCTGATGGCGGTCGGAGCGCTCCTGGGGGATCTGGGCAAGAGCTTCTTCAAGAGAAGGCTCGGCAAAAAGCGCGGAGAGAAGTGGCCCGTCTTTGACCAGTACGATCTGGTATTCGGCGCATTCGTCCTTCTCCTCCTCTTCGAGCCGCAGTGGGTGATGGAGTACGTGACACCTGCCGTGGCGCTCGTCATCCTCGTCCTGACGCCGCTCCTGCATAGGATCGTGAATATCATCGGCTACCGCATACGCGTCAAGGAGGTTCCATGGTGATGGAGATCGTGAAAATGCTCAAGGAGAGGGGTGCGGTGCGCTTCGGCGACTTCACCCTCGCCTCCGGGAAGAAGAGCAGCTACTACATCGACATCAAGAGCGCACTGCTGGATCCTGTTCTCCTCCGCCGCATCGGCGACCGAATCGCAGAGGCCTGCACCTTCGACGTGGTGGCGGGTGTGGCCGTCGGGGGCATTCCGATTGCCGTCGCCACCGCCCTGTCGAGCGGCAGACCCTATGCGATCGTCCGACGCGAGCCGAAAACCCACGGGAGAGCGGACCTGGTGATCGGGGAGGTGGCGGGCAAGCGCGTCCTTCTCGTGGAGGATGTGACCACATCGGGCGGCTCCGTCCTCTATGGCGTGCGTGCGCTCCGCGAGAGCGGAGCCCGTGTTGAGCAGGTTGTCAGCGTGGTCGACCGCGAGCAGGGAGCGGCGGCGATGCTGGAGAAGGAGGGTATCAGGCTCCATCCCCTCGTACGGGCGAGCGAACTGCTACGGTGACGATCCGGACGGCAGGATGGAGCCCGCACGAGTAGCCATGAGTTCGGATGCGCATCCGACGCGGAGCACGGGCGTGGTTTGCTCGCTCCCGCGGCATCGAAATGCTGGGAGGGGGCAGAGCACGGCGAGGATCTGGCTTCGGATGGGCTTCCCGGGATAGCGCTGGACAGCGTGACGCGGGGGTAGGGAAGAGGAACTCCTTCCTCATTGCGGACACATCCCGATCCTGCGTCATGGCGGATCCTGCGATCCGTCTCCTGCGTGCACGGGAGGAGTTGCCGCACTCATCATGGGAGGATGCGCGGGAGGCCTCCATCAGCACCGGGCCGAGAATGGGAGAGGCCTGGGTACTCGGACCGGATTCTCCTGTCAGTCCTGTGGATCCCGAACGTTCCCGGGTGAACGAGCTCGCATCGGGAAGCGAAGCCCCACCCCTGCTCATCCTCTGCGGCCCAACACCGTGCCGTCCGAGATGCTGTCAGTTCAGAAACGGTTCTGGCTGATCGTTCTGGTCGTTCGGGGACTATCGCACCGGCAGGGGGAGTGGGTCAAGAGGGGGTGCGTCCTCCCCCTCTCCCCGCCATAACCCCTGCCCCCAGTCGTTGCGATAAGCCTGGGTTGGAGGGAGGTGGGGGGAATTGTTGTACGTGGACCGGGGGTCCGTTTCCAGCATCCCCGCATGGGCATCGCATGCAGGAGCGGAAGACAATCAGGAAAGAGATCCCTCCTCCAGAGGGTGCGGCAGGGCTATTCGGGGATTTCAGACCGTTCTGATCCATCACAGGCCTCCCATGGGAGGACGCAAGCAGTATCGTGCCGAGACGGATCGTCCCATGTGGCTGCCGCTAAGATTGGGTGGTGCGCCCTCCATCTCCGCCGCGATTGCGTCCACCGGATTCTGCGCCGCCCGCATCGGGGTATGCGCGGACACTGCACCGATCCCGCGAGGGGCGCACCGGGGAGACGGGGCGCCGTCATGCAGTCCATCCTGGCATCTGCGGGCGCTGGCGCCCATGCATTCCTCAATCGAAGAACTTTTTACTCTCCTCATAGCAAACACTCTGTATATGTGCTGCCGCAGGCTGCCTCACCAATCCGGCGATGGAACAGAGCGGATCGCACCCGCGATCAGACGCCAGAGCGGCCCTGACATATCGACTCCAGTCCGAAAACGAACATGTAAGGGGTGCGGTGATCCAGTTCCATGAAGATCCTGGTTGTGGGTGGCGGAGGCAGAGAGCACGCGATAGCGGAGGCGCTATCCCGCAACCCTGAAGTATCCATCCTATCCGCGATGGCCAGAAGGAATCCCGGGATTGCACGGCTGGCAGAGCGTGTGCTCATCGAAAAGGAGACGAACACACGCAGAGTGGCCGAATTCGCACGGAATGCCGGGGCCGATGCCGCCATCATCGGCCCGGAGGCCCCGCTTGAGGCGGGGATCGTGGACGTGCTCGAGGAAGCGGGGATTCCCTGCGTGGGCCCGTCGAGCCTGGCGGCGCGACTCGAGACGGACAAGGCATTCTGTCGGGCCATGATGACCCGCCACGGCATCGACGGGTGTCCGCAGTACCGGATCTTCCACGACGCCGAGGGGGCGGCGGCCTTTATCCGGGAACATGAAGGCCCTTTGGCGGTCAAACCCATCGGGCTCACCGGCGGCAAGGGCGTGCGGATCATGGGCGAGCATTTCGATGCCGAGGGTGCCATCGCCTACGTCCGGCAGCTCGGGGGGGACGTGGTGCTGGAGGAGCGTCTGCAGGGGGAGGAGTTCACCCTGCAGGCGTTCGTGGACGGAATCCACCTCGTCCCGATGCCGCTCGTCCAGGACCATAAGCGGGCGTACGAGGGAGACCGCGGCCCCAATACCGGCGGAATGGGATCCTACTCCCTGCCGGACCACTGTCTCCCGTTCGTGTCGGAGGCGGATCGGGATCGGGCCATTTGCATCATGAACGATGCGGTGCAGGCGCTTGCGGCGGAAGGCTACCCCTTCCGGGGCATCCTCTACGGACAGTTCATGTGCACCCGGGAAGGTCCGAAGGTGATCGAGTTCAACGCCCGGTTCGGGGACCCGGAGGCGATGAACGTGCTCTCCATCCTCTGCTCCAGCTTCGTCGAGATCCTCTGCCACATGCTCGCCGGCACGCTCTCGTCCAACGATGTCGATTTCGCGAAGAAAGCGACGGTCTGCAAGTATATCGTGCCGGAGGGCTACCCTGAGGCCCCTCGGGCGAATGAGCCCCTCGTGCTTGGCGATTACGGGCCCGCCCGTCTGTACTACGCCAGTGCGGAGGAGAAGGATGGTCGGATCTATACCCAGACATCGCGCACCCTGGCCTTCGTGGGCATCGGAGACTCCCTTGAAGAGGCCGAGAGCATTGCAGAAACCGCCGCTTCATCGGTGCGGGGGCGGGTCTACCACCGCAAGGATATCGGAACGGCAGCCCTTCTGGCAAAGCGTTGCAGCCACATGCAGGAGTTGCGATGAAGCGCGATTTTCTCTCCATCCTGGATCTGACCGCCGTCGAACTGCGGGATCTGCTGGATGCGGCGCACCGCATGAAACGGGACCGGTGCGCCGGCAGGCGGAACGGGATCCTCAGGGGGCACACGCTCGCGATGCTCTTCGAGAAGGCCTCGACCAGAACCAGGCTCTCGTTCGAGGTGGGGATGCACGAGCTGGGCGGACACGCCCTCTTCCTGAACCCCCGCGACCTTCAGCTCGGGCGGGGTGAGGAGATCCGGGATACGGCGCGGGTCTTCTCGCGCTATGTATCGGCGGTGATGATCCGCACCTACCTGCACAGCACCTTGGAGGAGTACGCGAGATGGTCGAGCGTCCCCGTGATCAACGGTCTCTCGGACCGGGAGCACCCCTGCCAGATTCTGGCGGACATCATGACCCTCGAGGAGTGCTTCGGATCGGTGGAGGGGCGGCGGATCGCCTGGGTGGGGGATGGGAACAATGTCTGCCACTCACTCATCCTGGCCTCCGCCCTCACGGGGATGGAGGTGGCAGTCGCCAGCCCGGCAGGTTATCAGCCGCAGGAGGCGGTCGTGCGGCAGGCGCGGGATCGCGGAGGGAGAGTGACGGTGGTCGAGTCGCCCGAAACCGCCGTTGCCGGGGCGGATGCGATCTACACGGACGTCTGGGTCTCGATGGGAGAAGAGGCGGAGCGGCAGACGCGGATGGCGGCATTCCGGGGCTACACGGTGGACGAGGCGCTGATCGGGCTTGCGCGGGCGGATGTTGTCGTGCTGCACTGCCTTCCCGCACACCGCGGGGAGGAGATCACGGATGCGGTGATCGAGGGGGATCGAAGCGTCGTCTGGCAGCAGGCGGAGAACCGGCTGCATGCACAGAAGGCGCTCCTCGTCAGTCTCATCCTGGGCACGCCGCTGCCTACCGGGGACTCTCCTCCCCCTCGATGAACGTGCGGAGGCGTTCCAGCATATAACGCTCGACCTCCTCCACCACCTCCCGCCGTCCGCGGAAGGCGAGCAGGTTCCGTTCTTCGCCCTGCATGATCCCGATCCGGATCGGCCTGGAGCGCTCCACCAGCTCCACGTCGTACTTCTCGATCACATCCCGAATGATCGTCCGGGGGACGCCCGGCGGGATGAGCACATCGAACAGTTCCGTTTCTTCCATGAATATACCTCATTTGCCTACATTTATCCTTCGTGCCATGATGCATCGTCCGCCCCGCACCCCGCCCAGAGGATTCTTCGGCTTGCCCAGGGATAGCATGCACCGCCCCATGACAGCGGCGCCCCGCGCCAGCCCATCGTCCACGAAGACAAGGTGATCGCCGGGGTTCTCGAAGAGATTCCGCTCCGCGATACCCTCCAGGATGTACTCCGGTTTCCGTCCGGAGATGGCGGCCCTCCCCGTGAAACCGATCGAGGCGTTCGGCGGGACGAGCCCCTGATGAACGGCCACATCCACCAGCCTGAGGGCCATTCTCGCGCAGACGGAATCCACGACGGCGGTGAGCAGCCCGATGTCGTGATTCTCCTGGATATCGGCTCCAATCTCCTCCAGCTTCCCGATATCACTCCCGTTGACACCACAGTCGCAGCCGATCAGAGTGACGCCACTCTTCTCTGCCACGTCGGCATAGACGGGCACCCGCCCGAACTTCCTCCGGTCCGGGGGCACCGTACGGATGTCGATATGCGCATGGCAGCGCTCCACGTACTCCTCCACCAGCGCGCTCTTTCGCCGCGCCAGACCGCCTTCCACACTCCTCTCCCCCAGGAGATCCAGGGCAGTGCCCTTCTGCTTCTCCACGAGACCGGTCCCTCGCACGATGGCGTCGGGGATCGCCCCTGCCAGACCGCAGAAGTTACCGATCGTCTTGGCAAATGGATTCTCCGCATCCGGGGGGACGTCGCTGGTGATGCGCCCGTCGAGTGTAGTCCCGAAATCGATGGTCACGCAGGGGTTCCGGAAGTCCACGGGGGTCCACTTCGCCCCCTCCTTGATTCCGGCCATCGCAAGCTCCCCCTCCATCTCGTTCGCCACCATCTCCACGCCCGTGCTCCCGAGCGGCGGGATTACTCCGGCCACGGCGCCGACGAAGACCACCTTGTCGGCGTAGCTGTAGGGCTGCAGCCTCTTCGGCAGATTGTCCTTGGACATCGGCGGCGTCATCTTGCGGGGCGGGACCCCGGCCAGCAGGCAGCCGTTCGCGAGCGCGATCACGAACTCGCCCACCTGGTCAGGCGTCTCCATCTCCGCCACCACCCCGGTGCTCCGCACCACGAAGTCCAGGTCGTCCTGGATCGAGAGATTCGCGTCCCGGTGGCACTTCACCAGTGTGTCCCGAATGAGCTCGGTCACTGACTCCCGCGTAATCTGTGTGCCGTCCAGCGTCTCTCCAAAGATCTCCTCGCCCGGTTTCGGCTTGCGGATGTCCCGGCTCATCCCCACGGTCTTGTTGATGACGTAGCTCTGGCCGGTCTCCAGGTTCGTGCCGGTCAGGATGCACTTGGTGGTGGTGTTACCCATCTCCACGGAAGCGCAGATAAAATAGGGCTTTACCCGGTACTCGGGGATATTCATGCCCGCCCCGTGGGCGATGGAGGGGGGAGGCGGGCTCTTGACGATATGGGGCCTGGGTTTGAAAAAACGCCCAAAAAATCGCGCACACATAGTGATTGGTCTTTCCTGTACTCCTTTATACCTTTCTAATTAACCGCAGCGGCGAGCACCGCGCTCCTCCCCTGCTCTTCCGGGAATATATCGGCACCGCGGAAGAAAATGGTTTCGGCCAATACCCATAAATAGAGTGAACGATTATTAACCATTGACACTTCGCCGGAATTTGACCGGATAGGGTCAGCAGAACGCACGGATGAGGTGAAGAGAATGGTAACACTGACTGATGAGATAAAAGCCGTGTTTGCGAAGAACAAGATCTTCCCCGTCGCCACAGCATCCAGAGAGGGGGTGCCGAACGTGGCGCCGATCGCCTTCGTGCAGATCGCCGACGACGAGACGATCTGGGTGGGGGACAACTACATGGTCAAGACGCTTGCCAACGTGAAAGAGAACCCGAAGATGGCGATCTTCTTCTGGGACCCCGACAGCAAGCGCTGCTTCCAGGTGAAAGGCGACGTTCGCGTGGAGACGAGCGGTGCCCGCTATGAGAAGATGAAGGCGACCATGAAGGCGAAGAACGAGGCGTACCCGGCCAAGTCCCTCCTCGTGCTCTCGGTGAAAGAGGTGTTCGAGTGCACGCCGGGCAAGAACGCGGGAAAGAAGGTGCTCTAGACTCCGCGTAGAGAGCGGAACACCGCCATCTTCTTCGGGACGGCGGCACTCCCGCGGCAGGGGAGGGCGGATTCTCCCGGCTCCCGGGATTAGAAAGGGACCGAGCGGTTTCCGGGCTGCAGAAGCCCCTGCAGCCTGGCGAATACCATCGGAGGCGAGACCGCCCATCGCTCTCGCGACTGCCTCCCGGTTTTGAATACTCGTGCATTCTTCCGCTGGGTTGCGCCTACGTCTGCCCGCTCTCCTTCAGAAATCCCCCGATTCTGCCTCCTACAAGCCATGTCGCACCGAAAAGGATGAATCCCCCTCCTGCAACACCCTGAGAAGGAGAAGTTCAAGCCGGGCTGATGTGCATAGAGCGTCGATTCGCGCCACGGTTGCCCGATTCAGGTATATCGCACTGGTGAGGGCTCCTCGCCCGTCCCTGCGATGGCGTCGAAGCGGGAACCAGCGGACCAATGCCCCATCCCGCCAGCACGATAACCCGGGGGGAGGATCGAGGGCAATACTGTTCGTGAGCCCTATGTCCTCTAGTTCGATATCCTCGAATGGAGAGTCCGTATGTGGACTGTTCCGTATCCTCGTCTCCGTTTGCCGTTTGCACGGAGCCGTTATTTCTGATGCGGGAACAATATCTCGAGCGTATCCTGCGGGATTGATCCGATGCCCCGAGTATCCGTGCTGGGCCACCGGCAGACCTAGAACCTGTTCATCTTCCCCGGGGACCGGGAGGGCGCTGGTCAGCCTTTACCGGCGCATACGTGCGAGCCTCTGCTCCATCGGGGGCGGGCTCGGTTGATACCGCCGAATTTATCGGCGGCCGCGTTCCTCCGCCCGAACCGGCACCGCCAGGATGCGGTCGATGGAGGAAAGGCGGAATCGAACGGCTGATCCTGAAACCCATGCAGCCCTTGGTAAGAAGCTGGAAAAAGCCGGGGATGATTCATCCCATTCTATTCTTTGCGCGCTCTCCGCCGCACCTGCTGGAGCAGCTGAGCCTGGAGCCCGAAGTAGCGCGAGAACCCCTCGGCTGTGCACTGATCGAGGGCAGTGCTGTCGAAC
This sequence comes from Methanomicrobiales archaeon, assembly GCA_030019205.1. Lineage (NCBI taxonomy): Archaea > Methanobacteriati > Methanobacteriota > Methanomicrobia > Methanomicrobiales > Methanomicrobiales archaeon. The sequence goes on along the minus strand of JASEFH010000009.1, from coordinate 50,946 downwards.
GAGACCAGGTCGCCGGCGTAGAGGGCGAATGGAGACGAGCGGCCTATCGGGCGGGCTTGCCCCTTGAAGAGCTGCAGATCCACGATGCCGGTCACCCGCTCCTGCGTCTTGTCGATGAAGGCGTTGAGGGCATCGAACAGCGGTTCGTGGACGAGACCCATGTAGGCGAGCTCCGACCAGCGCTCGTCCACGATCGCCTTGAAGGCGAGCTCCTGGCGGGTGAGCACGAGCCCTTCGAGATCGCGGTGAGCGGTGATCAGGGCGGTTGCCGCAGGGTGCTCGTACACCTCGCGGGCCTTCAGCCCCAGGATTCGGTCCTCGATCATGTCGTTCCGCCCCACACCGTGCCTTCCGGCGATCGCGTTCATCCGCTGCACCAGGTCGATGCCCTTCAACCGCTCGCCATTGAGCGAGACGGGCACACCATCCGAAAAGCCGATACTGACCACCTCGGGAGTGTCGGGCGAATTGGCGACGGACGCGGTCCAGCGGTAGATCTCCTCGGGAGGATGGAAGGCGGGATCCTCCAGCCTCCCCCCCTCGATGGAGCGGTTCCAGCAGTTCTCGTCGATGCTGTAGGGGTTCTCTTTCACCGCCTGGCACGGGATATTGTGCTTCCGTGCGTATTCGATCTCCCAGTCACGGGTGAGATTGAGTTCGCGGACAGGGGCGATCAGGCGGAACCCGGCGCTCCGGATGATGAAGTCGAAGCGGAGCTGGTCGTTTCCTTTGCCGGTGCAGCCATGGGCGATGGCATCGGCTCCGACATCCCTGGCCAGATCGACGATCTTGCCGGCGATAAGAGGGCGTGCCAGAGCGGTGCCCAGAGGATAGCCCTCGTAGCAGCCGTTCGCCCGAATGGAGGGGAAGACGTGCCCGTTGACGAAATCTTCTCGGGCATCGATCGTGTAATGATCGTCGGCGAGTGCCCTTCCCTTCTTCTCTGCCAGGTCGATATCGCTCTTTGGCTGACCCACATCCACAACCGCCGTGACAACGCGTTCGTACGAATAGTGCTCCTTGAGGAGCGGAATGCATATCGAGGTATCCAGACCTCCGGAGTATGCAAGCACCACAGTACCATTTCCCATTCCATGTCCTCCGTCTTGGGAGAGCAGCCTGCATCGACTGCCGTTATCCAGAACTCTCCAGCGCACAGGGACGTCAGATCATTCTTACCCTAATACCTGAGTCTTTTGAGATTTAAAGGATGGTCATGCGGGCGGGCAGGCCCGACGGATACGCATGCTGCACCCCCTCACTCCAGCACCCCGCGCTCAGCGCAACAGAATCGGATAATACTGCAGAATCCGATATAAAGGTAACGGACGATCGGGACCGCACACCGGGATCTGCCCTTAAAATCTCCGCGGGATGATGGTTTTACGCACGATGCTCTCGCTATCTAATTTCTAGCAAGAATCCGGGCCATTATTAAAGATTCTTCATCGATGCGACCGCGTCCCGGCGGGCAGACATTTCGCATCACCAAAACATTTATTGCGGATCATTCAGGCAAGGTGACGTGAGGCTCATGAAACGCACCGGTAGTTTGGAATACGCCCTGGCCATCGCGTTCATCGTAGCCGCATTGCTCCTGTGCGGCTGCATCGCCGCCCGGAGCGACCTGGGCGGCGTGCCAGAAGAGTCCGCGCAATCCGTTGCTCCCACGCCGGGCAGTGCGGAGATGGGGGAAGTCACACCGTCGGATGGGCAGTCTGATACCGGGTACACCGCGCCCCGGATCGCGCCTTCAGCCAATACCACGTACGATTACCGCAGTCTGAGCGTCCTCTTCCGGAAAGACGGCTATGTGATCTCGATTCCCGTGAACATGTCCGTATACGAGGGCGCCCGCGCCGCCCATAGGGGCGGCATCCAGAACCTCACGGATGCAGGTGACCCGGAAGCCCTCTGCGACTATTACGTCGCGATGATCGAGGATCCCACGCAGGATGAACTCTACGCTGCCATCTCCGACAGCCTGCAGCAGATCAGCAGAAGAGGAAACCTCAACCAGGACGAGTACGTGGAGCTCGCGATGCAGTTCGTGCAGCAGATACCGCCCGATGCCGGCGAGGCGCGGGCCCCGCGGTATCCCATCGAGGTGATCGGCGACGCAAGAGGGACCCGCCATGAGAAGACCCTGCTCCTCCTGGGGTTGCTGGCGTCTGAGGGCTACGACGTGGCGATGCTCTACTTCCCGGAGATCGACCGCTCCGGGGTGGGAATCCGGATTTACGCGACCTCCGAAGCCTCCTTCCCGTACTATGAACACCGGGCGAGGAAATACCTCTTCATCGAACCGGAGCACCCGGCCTTCCTGGGGGAGTGCCCCAACGAGACCCGCGCCCTTCAGCCTCTGGTCCGCCCCGTGGGCAACGGAACGCTCCGGTATACGCGGGTGAACGAGGCGGTGCGGCTGGTGCACTGCCTGGAGAAGCTGAATGCGACGGTCGCATTCATGAGCGGCGAGATCCAGAGGATCGACGGCGACATCAAGAACCTGACGAAGAAACTTCGGACGGAATCCTACAGCGACGACGACGAGGCGCTGAAGGATATCGTGAAGCGGGAACAGATGAAGGCGAAGCTGAAGTACTACACAGAATCGCTCGATGCGATTCGGAGCGTCCAGGCCTTCGTGCTCGATAACCGCCACGACGCCCGGGGAGCCCTCTGGATGATCGACAACTCCAAAGTGCTGGACATCCACTACTACTAGAGAACCGGTATCTCACCTTTTTAAAAGAGGCTGCAGGGGGCCTAGGACAGCCCGAGATAGTGGTTGAGCGGCTCGATCGTGATCTTCTCCTTCTTGATGGCATCTATTGCCATCGCCGCCGCCCGCGCCGCCTGGACCGTGGTGATGTACGGGATGGAGAAGTCGACCGCCGTCCGCATGATCTGGTAGTGATCCTGGCGGGACTGCTTGTCGGCCGGTGTGTTGATGATCAGCTGGATCTCCCCTCTCCGCACCATGTCGATCACGTTGGGGGAGCCTTCCTGCACCTTCCGAACCATATGGGCCTCGATCCCGATCGAGTTCAGGAACTCGATCGTTCCGCTGGTTCCGTAGAGCGAGAGTCCCAGCTCTCGCAGCTTCCGCGCGATGGGCGCCACCTCGTCCTTCTGGTCGCCGGCGATCGAGAGGAATACATTCCCCTCGACCGGGAGCGCATTGTCGGCGCTGATGCAGGCCTTGTAGAAGGCTCTGCCGAATCCGTAGTCGATACCCATCACCTCGCCCGTGCTCTTCATCTCGGGGCCGAGAACAGTGTCCACGCCGGGCAGCTTGTTGAAGGGGAGAACCACCTCCTTCACCGCTACGTGGCGGATGGGCTGCTCGTGGTATCCGAGATCCGCGATCCGCCTGCCCAGCATCACCTTGGCGGCGACCTTAGCCAGAGGGATTCCGGTCGCCTTGGAGACGAAGGGCACCGTGCGGCTGGCCCGCGGGTTCGCCTCCAGCACGTATACGGTGTCATCTTTGATGGCGTACTGGATATTGATCAGGCCGACCACCCCGAGCCCGAGGGCGATCTTCTGCGTGTAGTCCCGCAGCCGCTCCACCTGGGAGGACGTGAGGGACTGCGGCGGTATCACGCACGCGGAGTCGCCGGAGTGGACGCCCGCCTCCTCAATGTGCTCCATGATCCCTCCGATCAGCACCTCCCTGCCGTCACAGACGGCGTCCACGTCGATCTCGACGGCGTCGCTCAGGAAGCGATCGATGAGCACCGGATGCCTGCGGCTCACCCGCACCGCCTCTTTGATATAGGACTCGAGCTCCACGGCATCGTGCACGATCTCCATTGCGCGTCCGCCGAGCACGTAGCTCGGCCGCACCAGCACGGGATACCCGATCCGTTCGGCGATCTCCCTAGCCTGGGCCTCGGAGTAAGCGGAACTGTTGGGCGGGCTCGGTATGCCGAGGCTCGCCAAGAAGACGCTGAACCGATCCCGGTCCTCGGCTACGTCCATCGCGTCGGGGCTGGTGCCCAGGATGCGGGTGGCAAGACCGAGGCGGGCGATCTCCCTCTCCAGGGGCACGGCCAGATTGATCGAGTTCTGCCCCCCGAACTGCACCATCACGCCGGAGTAGTAGTCCTTCTTGAGGATGTTCACCACGTCTTCGAGCTGCATGGGCTCGAAGAAGAGGCGGTCGGACGTATCGAAGTCGGTGGAGACGGTCTCGGGGTTGTTGTTGACGATGTGCACCTCGACGCCTTCCTCCCGGAGTGCCTGGACCGCGTGAACCGTGCAGTAGTCGAACTCGATCCCCTGGCCGATGCGGATGGGTCCGGAACCCAGGATCAGCACCTTCTGGCGGTCGCTCGGCTCGATCTCGCAGGCGGCGTCCCAGGTGGAGTAGAAGTACGGCGTCCTCGCCGGGAACTCCGCCGCACAGGTATCCACCATCTTGAAGGTGGGAAGTCCGCTGATCCGCTCCACCTCCTCCCAGGAGACTCCCGAGAGTTGCACGATCTCCGCATTGGAGAATCCGTACTCCTTCGCGGTTCGGATCAGCCCGGGATCCCGCGATTCGCGGAGACGATTCTCCATATCGACGATGTTTTTGATCTTCTGGAGGAAGAAAGGGTCGATGTGGGTGAGGCTGGCGATCTCCTCGATCGAGAAGCCCTCGCGGATGGCGTCAAAAAGGGTGGCGAACCGCTCGTCGGTGGGCTGGGATAGGATCATGCGGATCTCGGCCGGGCTGGTGTGGCGTGTCACGTCCGTGTCGAGGGACCGCAGCGCCTTTTTGAAGGCCTCCTCGAGAGTCCTTCCGATCGCCATCACCTCCCCCGTGCTCTTCATCGCGGTGGTGAGCGTCCGATCGGCCTTGCGGAACTTGTCGAAGGGCCAGCGGGGGACCTTCACCACAACGTAATCGATGGCTGGCTCGAACGATGCCGGCGTGCAACCGGTGACGGTATTCGTGATCTCGTCCAGATGAAGCCCGATCGCGATCTTGGCGGCGACGCGGGCGATCGGGTAACCGGTAGCCTTGGATGCGAGGGCGGATGACCGGGATACACGCGGATTCACCTCGATCACGCGGTAGTCCCCGTCCCGGTAGGCGAACTGGATGTTGCAGCCGCCCTGCACACCGAGTGCTCGGATGATCTTGATGGCAGCGCTGCGGAGGGTCTGAAACTCGTCGTCCCGCAGAGTCTGGATGGGGGCGACGACGACGCTCTCTCCGGTGTGGATCCCCATCGCGTCGACGTTCTCCATCCCGCAGACCGTGATGCAGGTGTCGGCGGCGTCCCGCATCACCTCGAACTCGATCTCCTTCCAGCCGATCACGCTCTCCTCGATGAGAACCTGGTGAATCCGTGAGCGGGAGAGGCCGAGTTCCACGATCCGTCTGAGCTCGTCCACGGTATTGGCAATCCCCCCGCCACTGCCGCCGAGAGTATATGCCGGGCGGATGATCGCGGGCAGCCCGACTTTCGCGAGTGCCTCGTCGAGCTGGTCCAGGGAGCGGAGGATCATACTCTTCGGGACCGGTTCGCCGATGCTCTCCATCAGATCCTTGAACTGCTGGCGATCCTCGCCGCGGTAGATCGCCTCGAGCGGGGTGCCCAGGATCTCCATGCCCTGGAGCGCCCCACGCTCCGCCAGTTCCGCGGTCATGTTCAATCCCGTCTGCCCCCCCATACCAGAGAGGATGCCGTCGGGGCGTTCTTTCTCGATGATCTTCGCCACGATCTCGGGGCGGATCGGTTCGAGATAGATCACGTCCGCCATCTCCGGATCGGTCTGGATCGTCGCGGGATTGGAGTTCACCAGGACAACTTTTACCCCCTCCTCCCGCAGGGCGCGACAGGCCTGCGAACCGGAGAAGTCGAACTCGGCCGCCTGGCCGATCTGGATCGGCCCCGAGCCGATCAGGAGCACTTTTTTGATGTGCGGTTTGCGGGGCATCAGGGGATCCTCCGGAACATATCCTCGAAGTAGTGAGTTTCCGTATCCCGAGGTCCGCCATGGGCTTCGGGGTGGAACTGGACGCAGGAGATGTCCAGGTCCGGTAGCGAAAAACCTTCCATCGTGCCGTCGTTGACGTTGGTATGGGAGATGACGCAGCCTTCGGGGAGCGTATCCGGATCAACGCAGAATCCGTGGTTCTGGGTGGTGATGAAGATCCGCCCGTCGAGGTTGTGGCGCACCGGCTGGTTGGCGCCGCGGTGCCCGAACTTCAGCTTGTAGGTCTCGGCGCCCAGGGCCAGCCCCGTCACCTGGATGCCCATGCAGATCCCGAAGATCGGCAGTTCCCCGATCGCCTGCCGGACGCACTCGATCGCCCGAACAGCGCGCCGCGGGTCCCCCGGTCCGTTGCTGATGAAGAGAGCCTGCGGTTCGCAGGCGGCCACCTCGCCGTATACCGCGTCCGCCGGAAAGATATGGAGGTCGGCCCCCCGCTGCTGGAGGCTGAAGATCATGTTCCGCTTGATCCCGAGGTCCAAGACGGCAATCCTCTTTCCGGGCCCGGGGAGATGATAGGGGGCGGAGCAGGTGACCTGAGGTATCACCTCGCAGTCGGAGATCTGCGGCGCACGGCGGGCCCGCTCCACCGCCTCCGCCCCGTCGTCGTCGCCCACGAGAAGCGTCGCCCGCATGGTACCGTGTTCCCGCAGGCGGATGGTGAGCATGCGGGTATCGACACCGCTGATGCCGAGCAGGTCGTTCTCGAGGAAATAGGCGGGAATCGACGGCAGACGCACGGGTGCGGAGCAGAGGTCGCGGACGACGCACCCCATCGCATGCACTCTCCGGCTCTGGAAGTTCTCAAAATCCACACCGTAGTTGCCGATCAGGGGGTAGGTGAACATCAGGATCTGGCCGCAATAGCTGGGATCCGTCAATGCCTCCATGTAACCGCTCATCTGCGTTGTAAAAACCAGCTCCCCTGAAGCGCATCCCTCGACGCCGAACCCGTTCCCGACACAGTAGGTACCGTCTTCAAGACCCAGGACTGCCTTCATGAATTACCATAGTACATGGTGGTCTCGAGTTCTTAACGGTAGTGCACCGATGCGCTCGGTTCGGCGCCTGCGTACGACCAGACGGTATGCCCGGCGGCGATGCGCGCTGCATTTCATGCTTGGGCAACAACGGGTCGGGCTCCTCTCGGCGACTATCCCCGGTTTTTCGGTACTCTGTCATCTATTCTGTGGCCTATTGACCGAGGGGAGGATCAGGTCAGGGGGAGGCTTTCTCTCCATCCTGTCGGAGATTCGGAGCAAGGTGCGGGTGGAATCGCCGCCGTCCTGACTGTAGAAAAGCCTGGATTGGCGGAGCAGGATACCCGGAGAGACCATCGATATGCACTCCGTATGTACCGCTAGCCTATCTGGGGGGCTTAACCGGCTCAGTCCGCACTGGCCTCTGGGGGATAAATCTATCCTGGGGCAGGAGGATGCTGAAGATGTCGAATATGGGCCATCCATACTTCCTTTCCGCAGGATATCGTACTGGCGGGGAAGGAGGGAGGGGTGCGCTCCTCGCCCGCAACAGAGCCCACATAATAGCGATAGGAATGGGCACAGGTAGAGAAACCCGGGAAGCGCATCCGGTTCTGGTCAGTATCGAATATATTCTCGCGAGTACGCAGAGATTCTGTATCTTTACAGAGGATCTCTTTCACAGCGGAACGAGAGTACATCGGAGGGAGCCCTTTCTGCAGGGGGGACTCAAATCACGACTGCGTCAAGAGAATGCCGCCGCATGGGAATCCGGCCGAACAGGAAAAGGAATATAGTCGGCAGGCATCGGTGTGGGGGAATGAAACCCATACCGGTATGCCCGTTCCTCACTACCGATTGAAAGACGGGGGGAAATATTCGGGCCGATTAATACATCAGCAGATTGCCCCTCGATCAAACTCACGGGGGACCAGGACACCTGGCGGCGCCGCAGACCCGTTAATAGGGGTCATGCGGCCTGAGTATCCTGCGCGGTGAGCTCTTCTGCCACCGCATCGCGGATATTGCGCACTTCAGGAATGTCCTGGATGGCGAGCGCCTCGTCAAAGCAGATCAGGGCAGCCCGGTACTGTCCTAGCGATGCCAGTACGACCCCCTTGCTCAGGAGGACGATGACGTTGCCGGGCACGATCTCCAGCGCCTTGTTGAAGCATTCGATCGCCTCGCCGGGCCGTCCGAGCTTCTGGAGGCTGGTTCCCTTCTGGTACCAGGCCTTAGCATTACGCTGATCCATGCGGAGGACACGATCGTAGAGGGCGATGGATTCGTCGTACTGCCCCTTCTCCTCGAGAATGGATCCCTTGCCCAGGTATGCCTTCACATGGAGGGGATCGAGCTTGAGCGCCGTGTCGAATGCATGGAGGGCATCTCCCTGCCGGTCGAGCTTCACGAGCGTCATACCCTTGTGATACCAGAGATCGGCACTCTTCTTGTACATCTCCAGGGCTTTGTTGAAACACTCGAGCGCCTCCTCGTACCGACCCATGTACTCCAGGATGATCCCACGGCTGTACCAGGCGATGGCGTACTTGGGGTCCATCTCGAGCACAACGTCGTAGGACTGGATCGCCTCCTCGTAACGACCCAGTTTGCCAAGAGTCAGCCCTTTGTGGTACCAGGCGATCACGGCATACTTGGGATCGATCTCCAGGATGCGGTCGAAGCACTTCAGGGCATCCTCGATCCTCTCCATGTTCCCGAGCGCCACCCCTTTCTGGTACCATATCTGGGCGTTCTTCGGATCCCTTACGAGCGCCCTGTCGAAGAACTCAATGGCCTCGATATACTTCCCCTGCTCCTTGTAGACCAGCCCTTTCTTGAAGAGCGTCTCCGGCTCGTTCGGATCCACCTCCAGCGCCCGGTCGTAGGACTGGAGAGCGTCACGGTATTTACCCTGCTCGGCGAAGACGTCCCCTTCCCTGACCCACTTCGAAATATCCCTTTTCTTAAAAAGATCCCACAAAACTGCCCCTCCCTGTTCGGACCCCTGTTCCTCGTCCACCGTATCGATGCCGAAGGCATGCCTGTCCAGAACTACCTATCCAGCCAGATATCATTCTTAAACAATAAATACTTAATCCATTGCATAGGTAAATACCATGCGGTTATAATTGCGCTCCAATATGGGCCCATATTGGAAAAATAAATCCGCATATTGTCTTAAACACCGAATGCGGCATGGTCAGGCTCGAACGTGCACGGAACTCCCGAAACACGGGAGATCCGCACCAGACCCGGAACAATGCGGCATTCTTCGGCATCCGTCCAGGGGAAGCTAAAAGGCAATCCGCCGCGTAGAGTACCTGCATGAAGCCTGATATCGTGATCGAGATCGTCGGTTTTCAATCGGCAACCTGCGGCCCGTTTCCCTGCGACGAGAGTCGTACATGCGAGCTCTCCGACTGCCACCCCGACGGCACGCTGATCGACGCCTGCAAAGCGCTCGAGTCGTGCATGCGCGGAGCCTATGGCGATCGCGTGCAGGTGAAGTTCACAAATCTCGACGAGGGCGTGCCCGACGCCGTTCGGGAGATCATCGAGAAGCACCACCCTCCGCTACCGATCGTGATGGTGAACGGCCGGCTGACCCCCATCGGCAGGATCTCCTGGCCACTGATACAAAAGGAGGTGGAAAAGCGGTTAACCCGCGGTTAGAGTATCTTCGAGAGCTTTCCGCTCTCCATGTCGTAGTACAGGCCGTGCAGACCGATCCTGCCCTCTTCTTCCGCCTTCCGCACGAGCGGATAGTTGCGGAGGTGCTCCATCTGCAGCCGGATGTTCTCCAGCTCGATGTTCTTCTTCCGCTCGCGGGCATCCTTCGCGGTGACGACCGCGCCCATCGCGGCATCCACGTTGAGCCGTGCCCGCCGGGCATTGTTCAGCCAGAGGGGTATGTAGGTGTCCTGCGTCTCCTTGTCGAGCGCCTTCATCGCACCGCAGTCCGAATGGCCGCAGACGACGATGTCCTTGACCTTCAGGTGATTGATGGCATACTCCAGGACCGTGGCAAAGCTCCAGTCATTGTTGGGGATGATGTTGCCGATGTTGCGGTGCACGAAGATCTCCCCGGGCTTCGCTCTGGTGATCCGTTCGGGGATGACGCGGGAGTCCGAGCAGCCGATCCAGAGCACTGTCGGGCTCTGCCCTTTTGCGAGTTCAGCGTAGCAATCCCTGTGACTCTGAAACTCTTCTTCCATGAAGCGGGTGTTTCCTTCCAGCAACTTATCGATCATGAAGCATTCTCCAGGTAATGCATTTGTGCCTCGCCGCAGGATCCCTGCGCGCAATCGCCACCGCTCCCATGCGGATCCCCGCAGGCATCGCCGGAGCGGGGTGCATATCCCCCGTCTCCCAGCAGAGATATGTCGCCGCGGAATGCATTTTAGATTTTCTGTTGCGCTTCCAGGGCTGGAGGGGCCGGCAGGGCGACCGAAGCCTCTGCAGCCGCCCGCATCGCCAAAATTGCGGATTAACCGTGATTCACTCTCTGCGGATAGTCCATTCCTTCCCGAGGGCTTCTGCCGTACTGGACGGTTTCAGCTCCGGCGGGCACTCCACGAACCGCCCGCTCCGGTCCCGGCACTGCCCGGCGCTCTCGTCGTAGCTGATGAACTGCCGTCCCCGGGCAGTCCGCCCTCCGCCGTGGGAAGCACGCCCGCCGAGCTGCGCCACCCGTTCACGGGTCTCCGCCGATGCCGCCTGCAGTCCACGCTCCTCGTGCGGCGCCCGTCCCCCGGCCCGGGCCACTCGCTCCCGCGTCTCCGGGGGAGCCGCCTGCAGCCCCCGCGCCGCGTGCGGCGCCTTCCCCCCGGCCTGCGCTACCCGAATCCGGGTCTCCTTGCTGGCGGCCTCGAGGCCCCGCTCTGCGTGCGGAGCCCTGCCCCCGGCCCTCGCCACCCGCGTTCGGGTCTCTTTGTCCGCGGAAGCAAGACCCCTCCTGGGTTTATCCTCCCTGGATCGTTGTGCCATCTTCATCCCCTCCCATTCGGTGTACCATCTCCGTATCCGGATTTTCAACGCCCTGCGCCCCCCATATAGTACTATCATATAAAAAGCTATCTGCCGTCGTCATGATCATGCTCAACTCATACCGCTCCGGTTCGAAACTGACAGGATATCGGCCCGAATAATGCGCCATCGCCGTACCGTGTGAGATGCCGGGGGCAGTCACGGGGTCTACCGCAGATGGGATATGTCAGCCGTGCCGCCGTTTCAGACGGGATTCCGCTACCTTCGCTGGAACCGCCGTGCCGCAGCGACGAGTGCTTCTGCGAAGTCTGTGGAGAAGTAGGCGTGGGTATAGCAGCCCATGACGGAATCCACGAACAGCCCGTCGCGGCCCCTCTCTATCCCGGTTCCCCGCTGGAGCGACACCGCGAACCGTGCGTCCCTGCCGCACTCCACGCGGGAGTAGTGGAACTCGTGGCCGCGGTAGGCGAGATCGGACGGCAGGAGATCCGTGCCCTGCCGGACCGAGGCCTCGACGTAGCCGAGTCCCTGGATCCGATCCTCCATCACCGAATGGGCGGGGAGAATGCCGCCGAAGCGGTAGAACCTCTCCGCATCGAGCCCGCCGGTGAGGTAGAGCAGTCCACCGCACTCCCCGTAGATGGGCATGCCGCCGTCCGCCGCCTTCCGGATCTCCTTCGTGCAGGGCGATCGCTCGAGGGCGGCTGCATGGAGCTCCGGGTATCCCCCGCCGAGGTAGATCAGATCCACCGCGGGCAGGGAGTCACGGATCGGGCTGAAGAACCGCACCCCGGCACCGGCAGCGGCAAGCCGCTCAAGGTTGTCCGGGTAGTAGAAGCAGAACGCCTCGTCCCGGGCAACCCCGATCTGGACGTCCGGTTCGGGGAGAGGGGCGGACAGATCCGTCCCGGGGAGCGGGGGCGCCGTTCCGGCCACCTTCACGATCCCCTCCAGATCGCAGGTCTCCTCTATGATGCGCCCGAAGAGGCTCATTTTGCCGCTCTCGTGGGCCATGGCAAGTCCGAGGTGGCGGCTCTGCACCGACAGATCCGTCCGGCGGGGGATCCAGCCGAGGGCGGGTATCTCCAGTGCAGGTTCGATCGACCTCCGATGGCGTTCGCTTCCCACCCGGTTCAGGATGACGCCGGCGATCCGCGTTGCGGGATCGAACCCCGCATAACCCCGCACCACCGCATGGATCGACCTCGACATGCCGCGTGCGTCGATTACTAGCACCACCGGCGCCTGCAGAATCTTCGCCACCTCCGCGGTGCTGGAGGTCTCGGAGCCGTCCATGCCGTCGTAGAGCCCCATCACGCCCTCGATGACCGCAATATCGGCACCCCGAACCGCTGCAGCGAACGTCTCCTCCACACCCTTCCGCCCCATCATGTAAGGATCCAGGTTCCTCGAATGGCGGCCGCAGATGGCTGTGTGGTGCGTGGGATCGATGAAGTCCGGCCCCACCTTGAAGGGCTGGACGTGCAGCCCGCGGGCTGCGAGGGCGGCCATCAGTCCGCTCGCCACCGTGGTCTTGCCGCAGCCGCTGTGGGTTCCGGCGACGACGATGCGCGGAATGCGGATCATCCCGATCGATCCGTACGTGTTCATGCGCTATCATCCTGCGTCCGCGGGTTGCCGGGTGGAACCGTCGCCTCGAGGAGGATCGCGGACACCCGCAGGCGGCTCCTCTCGCAGAACGCCTCCACCCGCTGCTGGACGCGCTGCAGCATTCCCCCGGAGGTGACGATGAGGGTGCTCCGCCCCAGGATCGCCTCCATCAGGCATCGGTCGATCACGTCGTGCGTGAACTGCGGGACGATCCGCTCCTGCTCGAGGCGCTGCTTCGCATGGGTGCCCATGGCGCCGATAGCGCAGATCTGCCCGCTCGCGAGCATCCGGTGCACCGTACCGCCGTCACAGGCCTTCGCATCCATGAGGTAGATCGCGCCCCGCTCTCCAGCGGCACCGCGGCCCGCCGCGCGTTCGATGTTCTGCACCATCTCCAGCACGCCGGAGGGGGGATCGCCGCCGTCCAGCAGGCCCCGAGCCGTCAGGGCCGAGTGGAGCTCCAGGAGCTGCGGCATGGTGAGACGGGCGCGCCGCACCAGTTCCGGGTCGGCGAAGAGCACCCCGGGCGGTGCGCGCCGAAGCACGGTCCCCTCGGCCATCAGGATCACATCGTCCGCCCAGCGGTAGGCTAGCTCGACGTCGTGCGTGGAGATGACAACCAGGGTGCCGCGTTCATGGAGCTCGTCCAGCAGATCCATCGTCTCTGCGGCACCTGCGGGATCCAGGGAGCTCGTGGGCTCGTCGAAGATGAGGATATCCGGCTCCATCGCCAGGACGCCGGCGATGGCCGCGCGCTTCTTCTCGCCCCCCGAGAGGCGGTGGGGAGGGCGCTTCTCGTACCCGCCGAGCCCCACAGCGTACAGGGCGTCTTCCACCCGGCGCCTCACATGTTCCTGCGGGAGACCGAGGTTCACGGGCCCGAAGGCGACGTCCTGGTAGACCGTGGGCGCGAAGAGCTGGGCGTCGGAGTTCTGGAAGACCATGCCCACCCGGCGGCGCGCTTCCCGGAGCGATCGCCCGTCGTACTGCAGAGGAGATCCGAAGAGCCGCACCTCCCCGCGGTTCGGGCGGAGCGTTCCGTTGCACATCAACAGCAGCGTAGTCTTACCTGCACCATTCGGACCGACAACGGCGATCTTCTTCCCCGTTCCGATGGCGGCGTTCACGCCCCGCAGCGCCTCCGGGCGGTTGGGGTAGGCGTAGTGGACATCCAGAAACTCTATCGCGGCATCCATGATCGGTCTCCTACAGCACTTCCAGCGACGCGGTTCCGACCATCAGGGCGGCGGCGCCTGCCAAGTACCCGATCACCAGCAGGGTGCCCCGGATCGAGATCCTCCGCTCGTTCTCCAGGAGTTCCAGCCTTCCGTCGTAGCAGCGGGCGTCCATCGCGAGAATGAGATCTTCGCCCCTCTCCCACGCCCGTACGAAGAGCATCGAGCCGAGCATGGAGAGGGCAGATATCGAGTTGCGGAATGTCGTGTAGCCCTGCCGCATGACCTGGGCGTTGCCGATCGCGATCGCTTCCCCGATCAGGACGAAGATGGAGCGGTAGACGAGCATGGATAGGTCTACGAACTCCCGCGGGAGCCCTGCCGACCGCAGAAGCGAGAATATCTCGATCAGGGGGGTGGTGAGCGCGATGAAGAAGAGCGAGCAGATGCCTCCGAGCGCCCGTGCCGCCACGAGGATCGTGAGGTTCGCCGCATCTCGCGTCGCCGTCAGGGTGACGACGGAGAGTGGCACGGAGAAGAGGGGATCGCCGCTGCCCGTTACGAACAGGATCACGGCGCCGCCTGTGACGATGAAGAGCAGGGGCGCCAGAAGGGCCCGCAGGTAGAAGGAGAGCGGTATTTTCGCCAGCAGGACGGTAGCGAGCCCCATCGTCGCCGCGACGAATGCCGGGGCGACGGGGCTCGTCGACGATACGCTGATCAGGATGGCGCCGATGGAAAGCGCCACCTTCAGCCGGGGATCTACGGAGGAGAGGGCATTGGTGTTGGCGAAATCGTCGAGGATCGTCTCGGTCATCGTCTCTCCTGCAGATCACTCTTTGCCGCCAAGACGCAAAAAGCCCATCTTCTCCCGGACTGCCAGACCTCACTCACCCTGTCTCTTCCCGCGGTTGTAGCCGAAGAAGTAGCCGATGATGCCGGCCCCGATCGCGGCCTGAAGACTGAAGAGGAGGCTCTCGATCTCTCCGCTCGGCGGCTCCCAGATCGGCTGCATCCAGGGGACGTAGCCCTGCTCTTCCAGCAGCTCAGCTGCGCTCCCGTCCGCGCCGCCCCAGGCTTCCTCGCCTTCCGCCAGATTCGCCTGGATCTGGGCGTTCTGATAGAGGAATACGATCGCCATGATGACGATCGCGAGCGCTGCGATCAGTTCGCCCTTCCTCTTCATGCCCTCGCCTCCTTCACTCTCGCGACAGCCTGGGCGGGCAGGACGTTCAGGCGGACCAGGATGTCGGGGCGGAGGTCGATGATATACTTGAAGATGAGCCCGGTCACCACGCCCTCCAGGATGGCGAGAGGTACCTGGGTGATGGCGAAGATGGAGCCGAAGGCGACGAAGGAAGCCCAGACACCTCCCGCCCCGGCGGGGAAGGCGAGCGCCAGCTGCAGGGAGGTCACCACGTACGTGGAGAGATCTGCGATGGCGGCGGCCAGGAAGACCGTTGCATAGGTGTTCAGGTTCAGCCGCCTGCCGGCGCGGTAGATCCCGTATGCTGCCAGCGGCCCGGCGATGCCCATGGAGAAGACATTGGCGCCGAGGGTGGAGAGGCCGCCGTGGGCCAGGAAGAGCGCCTGGTAGAGGAGGACGATGACGCCCAGGATGGAGGCGGCGGCCGGCCCGAAGAGGATCGCGGCGAGACCCGTGCCGGTAGGATGAGAGCAGCTGCCCGTGATCGACGGCAGTTTGAGCGAGGAGAGCACGAAGACGAACGCTCCGGCCACTGCCAGCAGGGGCAGGGCTTCGCGCCTGTCGCGGAACACCTTCTTCACCTGGTACATGCCGTAGAGGAGGAACGGCATCGAGACCAGAAACCAGAACAGCGACCATATACCTGGCAGGTATCCTTCCATGATGTGCATCGCATCACCCAAATCAGGTTATTTTGATTTAACTCAAATTTATTTTATAAGTTTTGATTGATAAACCTGCTGATGCGAGCCCGCGCTTCCGCTCCGGCATGGCAGCGGCACGGCGAAACGGATTTAAAGGGGGAAGCCGAGTCTCCTCCGAAGATAGGGCCATTGCGTGAGATGGTATCCATGGAGCTCCCCGACCACAAGACCAAGATCGTCTGCACGATCGGCCCTGCCTCCTCCAGCCTTCCGGTGCTGCGCGGGATGCTGCGGAGCGGCATGAACGTGGCGCGCCTGAACCTCTCCCACGGCAGCTTCGACGATCACCGCGGCTATATCCGTACCATCCGCACCGCTGCCGAGGCGGATAGACTGCCGTTCACCATCCTCGCCGATCTCCCCGGCCCCAAGATCCGCATCGGAAGGCTCGCGTCCGAGCCGATCCTCCTGCGGAAGGGGGATCGGGTGATCCTCACGACGGAGCCGCTGCTCGGCGATACGAACCGCATCCCGGTCGACTTCGAGGCCTTTCCCGAGATCGTCTCCCCGGGCAGCATCGTCTATCTGGCAGACGGATTCCTGCAGCTGCGGGTGCTGGAGGTGACGGGAATGGACGTGGTCTGCGAGGTGCTGATCGGGGGGCACCTCTTCTCGCGGAAGGGGATGAATCTGGTCGGTGACTTCCCCCGGATCGGGGCGCTCACCCCGCGGGACATCGAGTGCCTCCGCTTCGGGCTCGGGGAGGGGCTCGACACCTTCTCCATCTCCTTCATCGAGGATGCCGCAGACATCCGGCGGGCCCGCGAGATCGCTGCCGATCTCGGGAAGTCGATCCGCGTCGTGGCGAAGATCGAGCGCCACGAGGCGCTGGAGAACCTGGACGCGCTCCTGCGGGAGGCGGACGGGGTGATGATCGCCCGGGGGGACCTCGGCGTCCAGATTCCGCTGCAGGACGTGCCCGGGGTGCAGAAGCGGATCATCCGCCAGGCGAACATCCTGGGAAAGCCGGTGATCACCGCCACCCAGATGCTCGAGTCGATGACCGAGAACATCCGACCGACTCGCGCGGAGGTGACGGACGTGGCAACCGCGATCCTGGACGGCACCGACGCTGTCATGCTCTCGGAGGAGACCTCGGTCGGGAGGTACCCCGTGGAGACGGTGGCGACGATGGCGGCGATCGCCCGATCCGCCGAGGCGTACCGATCGTCCGCGCTCGGGCCATGTGATCTGGAGGGCTACTTCCGCAGCGGGATGGGGCGGCAGGGGATCACGGTCGGCGATGTGGTCTCCTTGAACGTGATCGAGGCGATGCATGCTCTCGGGATTCGGTTCGTGGTGACCCCCACCCGCACCGGCGGCACCCCCCGGCGGATCTCCCGGTTCAAGCCGGACGCCTGGATCCTCGCCTTCTCCCGGAGCGAGGAGACGCAGAGGTTCCTCAACCTATCCTATGGCGTCTACCCGTTCCTGATCCACACCGGGAGGGAGCCGTGGCACGACCTGATCATCCAGTTCCTGAAACAGTCCGGGCTGGTGCATGCGGGCGACCGCGTGCTCCTCACCGAGGGCGTCTCCCCGGGGGAGCCGGGCACCGACTCGCTCACCATCTACCGGGTGCCCTGACGGGGCATCAGAAGGAACCGGCCACAACGACGAAGAGGTCCGCCCGCGGTTCGGGCGGCTCCTCCGCCGTACCCAGTGCTATCCGCTCCTCCGGGTATCCCAGATTCTCGCAGAGGGCGACCCGCGTCCCGGGAGGAAGGGCGGATGCCAGCGGCGCGACCGGGAAGGCCGGGTCGGCGACGATGAAGGCGACCCGACCCCGGAGAACCTCGTTCCGCGCCTCTTCGATCGCCCGTGCATGATCTCTCCCGTGGGCGGCGATGATGGCGGCGCGGGCGAGCGGGATGCGGAGGCGGGCGAAGGCGACCTGCATCGAGGAGATGCCCGGGACGACCGTGCCCGGGAGATAGCCGAGCCCGGCGAGCATCGGGTCCCCTGTGGACAGGACCACCGCGTCCTGCGGGAGGTCCTTCAGGCGCCGGTAGTCCTCGATCACCCGCACGTCGCACCCTTCGGGCAGGTGGGCGCTGGCGAGCGCGATCGCCCGTTCGGAGCCGTAGACGCGCCGTGCGGTCCGCAGGACGGCGATCGCCTGCTCTGTTATCATCCCCGGCCCGCAGCCGACACCGACGATCAGCATCCGCTCTCCCCTAGAATGCGCCCCTCCCGCGCGAGCAGGACGACCCGAACCCATGGATACCGCTCTCTGTACGCCCCGAGCGCCCTCTCTCGCGCCGCTTCCCATGAGGGGGAGAGGACGAGCTCCTCGACGGTCGCGCAGCCCGTTCCCTCCAGAATACCGGGATCGATGAACCGCAGGATCAGCCCGGGGAGGCCGCAGAGGACGACGTCCCCCTTTGCCGCATCCAGCGCCGCTCCGATCCGGCTGCCGACCAGCACCACCTCGTGGGCGGGGAAGAGCAGTCGGGCATAGCGGAGGCCCGTGCGGCCGGTCGCCAGCACCACCCGCCGCGATCGTTCGATCCGCTCGATCACCGACTCCACGAGGTGGTCGTCCCAGGGCTCAACGAGCCCCGTGGTGCCCAGGATGGAGATGCCGCCCTCGATCCCGATGCGGGGGTTGAGGGTCTGCCGAGCGATCCGCCGACCCTGCGGGACGGAGAGCTCCACCCGCGCTCCTGCGAGCCCGGCCGCCTCCACCGCTTCGGCGACCGCGCGCTCGATACTCTCCAGAGCGGTGCGGCTGATCGCAGGCTCCCCCCGCCGCGCCCGCGGGGTGTCCCGCATCCACCGCCCGATCCCCTCGCCGGCGTCGATCTCGATTCCTCCGGATATCCGTTTGGCGGCCGCCACGAACTCCGCACCCGCTGTCGCGTCTTCCGGGTAGTCACCGGGATCCTTGCGTGCGGTCGCACGTCCCTGCCGGGCCGTCACGGGTATGGAAACCGCGATCCCGCAGGGCAGAGTAAGATCGACGGACGCGGGTTCGCCGCCTGCCAGCGAGAGAACCGCCGCCTTGGCCGCTGCGGCTGCCGTCGTCCCGGTGGTGAAGCCCCGCCGGAGCGCGGCCCCGGATGCCGTGAGCACGGCGAGCCCCGCCGCCACGAGCGCACGGCGCTGCGGGTCCCGGCAGGCCGCCGCCCAGGTCTCCGGGTACTCAAATCCCGTTACCGGATCCCGCAGCATCCTGCTCCTCGATGCGGAGGGTGATCAGTTCGTTCAGGGCGGCGACTGCCACCGGGGTGCCGCCCCGCGTCCCCTCGCAGGAGATGGAAGGGACATCCAGGCTCCGCAGCGCCTCCTTGCTCTCGGCGGCGTTCACGAACCCGACGGGGGTCCCGATTACGAGCGCCGGCCGAACGCCCTCCCCGATCAGGCTGCAGATCGTGAGCAGGGCGGAAGGCGCGTTCCCGATCACGACGATCGCTCCGTCCAGGCGACGGCGCAGCGCCAGGAACCCGGCGGACGTGCGTGTGATGCCGCTCTCCCGGGCGATCTCCTCGCCGTGATCGAGGGCGCAGAGGATGCGGCTGGTGTGCCCCTTCTTCTGGATGCCAGCCTGCACCATGCGGATGTCCGTGACAATGGGAGCCCCACCGGCGAGCGCCCGCAGTCCCGCCTGCACCGGGCGGTTCGCGAACCTCATCAAGTCCGCCATGTCGAAGTCCCCGACGGCGATGGCGCAGCGCTGGCGGATGCGGTCCTCGGGACCGCTGTCCCCGACCCGCTCCCGCGCGATCTGACGGCTCTTCCTCGAGATGCCGTACGCCTCCTCGGTGACGGCCCCCGGATCAGTATACGTATTTGCGGTGGTATCCCCGCGGCGTGATGATTCCCCGTGCATCCGAACCGCTCCTCCAGATCCTGCTCTCCTCCCCGCCGACGATCAGGGTGGAGTGCATGTCCACGTCCTTCAGAAAGTCTGCAATCTCTTCCAGCGTCGTGACGACGACCCGCTCTTCGGGGCGATAGGCGTTCCGCACGATCCCGACCGGCGTCTGCGGGGGTAGGTGCGCGCGGGCTATCTCCAGCGCCCGCGCGCAGTGCTCCGCCCGCCCCCGGCTCTTTGGGTTGTAGATGACTACCGGCACCCTCATCGAGAAGGCGAGATCCAGCCTCTTCTCGATCACCGCCCAGGGTGTGAGGAGATCGGAGAGGCTGAGCGTGACGTGGTCGCCCGAGAGGGGCGATCCCAGGAGCGATGCGGCTGCCTGGGCCGCAGTTACCCCGGGAACCACCTCCACCGCCACGTCCAGTCCCCGCCGCTCGATCACCTCGAGGACGATGGACGCCATGCCGTAGATGCCCGGATCTCCGCCGCTCACCAGGGCGACGCGGTGCTCCGCCGCCAGCTCTGCCGCCGTCTCCGCCCGCTCGACCTCCCGCCCCATGCCGCTCCGCAGGACAGTCTTGCCCGCGATCAGGTCTTCGATCAGGTCCAGGTAGCGGCCGTTCCCGATGACGTACTCGGCGTCCGCGATCGCCCTCCGCGCTCTTTCGGTCATGCAGGCGATATCCCCCGGCCCGGTCCCCACAATGCAGAGACGGCCGCAGGACTCATCGGGCGACGGCAACGGTCACCCTCCCGTAGGCTCTCTTCGCCATGACGATCTCCTTTCTCCCTGAGAGCGCCCGGGCGCAGGGTTCGGCCACGCCCTGCAGTCCCAGCCGCGCGGCGGCGGACGGGGTGCCGGGCGGCTGGGCATTAATCTGCGCGTCCTGCAGGAAGACCAGGTTTCCCGAGAGGGCGGAGACGGCCTCGGAGAGAGCGGACTCCCCCCGCTTCCGCTCTGTCGTGGCATACGCAAGCACGGAATCCGGACCGATCCCGGCGTCCCGCAGACCCTTCGAGAGGGCAGACAGCACCTCGTCGCGGGACACGCCCCGGCGGCAGCCGATTCCGACCACGTACTCGCCTCCCCGCAGCAGAATCGATACGGAAGGGCCCGCGATCACCACCCCCGGACCCGGGATCGCGTAGAGCGGCACGTCACCCTCCAGCATCGCGGCGTTCGCTGCCCGGGTGGAGGTTCGATTCAGGACGGTGCAACCCTCGCGGGCAGCGATCCCCTCGACCGACTCCCTGCCCGCAGCCTCGGTTGCCGTGGTGATCACCGCCTGGATCCCGAGGCAGGCCTGAAGCTCCCTGGCGAGGGCGTTCCCGCCATGGTGCCCGCCGAGGATGGGGATGGCATGGGCGAGGTCCGGGCTGACGACGACCACCGCCGGATCCTCCCACTTGCTCTGTATCAGAGGGGCCAGCTGCCGCACCGCGATCCCGGCGGCCATGAGCGCAACGATCCGGCGGTAGCGTGAGAAGGCGTCGCGGAAGGCGTCTCCCGAGTAGGGCACCAGGTCCGCCCCCAGGGTGCGGGCGATCAGCTCCCCGTTCCCGAGAGCGTGCGGCATGGTGATGACGACAGTGCCGGTCATGCGTAGAGCACCGACCTGGCATATCCATCCGGTTCCACGACGCCCCCGATGACGATCAGGGCCGTCCGTTCGATGCCGGCCGAGCGGGCCCTCTCCACGATGTTGGCGAGCGTTCCCTTCACCACCCGCTCGTCATCCCAGGAGGCGTGGTAGACGACCGCCACGGGCGTCTCCGGCGGATACTCCACCGCAGACACCACCTCCTGCAGTTTATCGGCTCCCAGGAAGACGACCATCGTCGCGCCGTGGCGTGAGAGCTCGGCAAGGGCGTCATCCCCCAGCGTCCTGCCCCGCGGGCGGGTCACGATCAGGGTATCGGAGACGCCCCGCAGCGTCAGCTGGGTTTTCAGAGCCGCCGCCGCAGCGAAGAGGGAGGAGACGCCGGGCACAATCTCCACGTCCACGCCCCGCTCCGCGAGCCCGTCGATCTGCTCCACGATCGCCCCGTAGAGCGAGGGGTCGCCGGAATGGAGGCGGACGACGGTCCGCCCGGCAAGGGCGTTCGACGCCATCGCCTCCAGAAGTTCGGGGAGGTGCATACCGTGGCTGTTCATCTTCAGGGGTGCGCCCGAGAGGGCGACGAGGGCCGGGTTCACCAGGGATCCGGTGTAGATGAGGACATCTGCCCGTTCGAGCAGCCTGCGGCCTTTCACCGTGATCAGGTCGGGATCCCCGGGTCCGGCGCCCACGAAGTAGACCTTCGTCATCGCCTCGCCACCAGGATGCTCATGTAATCGCTCTTCTCGGGCAGCGCCGTTCCCGGGTAGATGCGGGCGTCGGGCATGTACATCCGCTCCAGCAGGATGAACTCGCTGTAGCCCAGGCGTTTGAGCCTCTCCGCGTCCTCCCGCGGGTTCCGCACTTTAAGAAGGATCCGGCAGCGGGGCTCGCTGCCATCAGAGACCTCGAACCCCTCCGAGAGGGAGATTCCCGCCGCGGCGGTCCAGGCGGTGATGGCACTCACTCCGGGCTCGGACGTGCACGGGATCTGCGGGTGCTTCTCCCGGATCACCTGCACGAGCCGCCCGTAGGTGGAGAAGAGATTCGGATCCCCCAGGAGCCCGAAGACCGCGAGACCCCGCTCCGCATGGGGTGCGATGCGGTCTGCATGCTCCTCGATGACTTTCCGGATCGCCGCCTCGTCCTCGGTCATGGGGAAGGAGAGGATCTCTGCATCGCGGTAGGGGGCGACCAGATCGCGGGCGATGCGCCCCGGGACGAAGACCGCGTCCGCCTCCCGCAGCAGGCGGACTGCGCGGAGCGTGAGGAGCTCGGGATCGCCCGGCCCCAGGCCCAGCCCTACGAGCATGCCGCACCCCCCACGACGATGTAAACGGGGTCGATGGGGCGGAACATGATCTCGCCGCCGACCTCTCGGGAGCGCGCCACCTGCACCAGAACCGCCTCGCGGAAGATGCCGAGCGCCCGCATGGTCGAGATCGCCGTCGCAAGCGTGTTCACGAGGACCGCGTTCACCACGATCGTGCCCTTCACCTGCCGTGCGAGGATGCCGAGCACTTCGGGAAGGTCCCGGGACCCGCCCACGAAGGCGGCATCGAGCTCCCCCAGTCCGCCGAGGATCTGCCGGGCTTCGCCCGGCAGGAAGTCGATATTCGAGACGCCCGCACCCGCTGCCGCCCCCCGCGCTTCGGCGATCGCCTCCTCCCGGCGGTCGATCGCGTATACCCGCTCTGCCTGCCGCGCAATCGCCATGGAGACCTTTCCGGTCCCGCAGCCGATGTCAGCCACCCGATCGGTCGGTCGGAGTCCCAGTTTCTGGAGGGCGACCGCCATGATCTCATCCTGTGTCGGTCCGCCTGGAAGACCCATATCACACCTTACGAAAATTTGGTTGTGTTAATAATAACCTGGGTTGATCGTCGTATTATTCTTATCTTCGAATTCCTCGCTCTCCGGGTTACGCCCTATCGCTGCTTGGAGGAGGCGCATCTCCTCCCCAGTCCCCATCCCCTGCAGCACGATAGAAGCCTGCTCCGGGATGCCTGACCTGTCCTGAATGGAGAAGTATCCCTGTAATAGCCACAACTGCGCAGAACGTCGGTCCGATCCCCAGGTCCGCGCACCAGCCCCATCGCACCTCGGAAAAGGGGATACCGATTTTTACGGTGGCGGTATGGCCACGATTCTGGTCGGCCGCGCGAGATAGCCATCCGATCTTTCTGTTCACTCAGGCCCTATCGCATTAGCGGGGGGAGAGGATGACATCACCTCCCCCGTGCTCCCATCCTCCCTGCATAGCGAGATCCTGGATAATCCGTATACCGGAAGCCGGCTCTTCCGGGTGCTCGATCGGTTAGGCAGAATAGACAGTGCGTGATTTCGCACCCAAGCCGTGCTTGCAGTGCGATAACATTGGTGCGGGTGCTCCAGGATGCCTCCGCCAATCCCAGCATAGCAGAATTCAGACACTAGATGCCCAACCGATCTTCTGCTCCATCCAGGCCTATCGCAATAAGGGTGGAGGGGGCGGTGCCCCCTCCCCCAAGTGCCCCCACCTCTGCCAGTACGATGGCCGGGTGGAAATCCGTATACCCAATTCCCTTCTGCATCCCCGAGATTCGAGAATGCCTCGACAACCCAGGTAGGGATGAGAGCTGGGCTTCTTCTCCCTCTCTCCTTTCGGTGCGATAATCCTGGCAGGGGGTGCTCGGTGTCGCCTCAAATACCCCCGAACATCAATGTCGGATTCGAACAAGGGTCTCCGCCGCACTCTCTCCTACAGACCCTATCGCACCGGGGGGGGGCGCACCCCCTCCCCCTATTCCCCCGCCGGTATGATACCCCAGGAGAATCCGTATACATGATTCTGATCGGAGCTCGGGGCGGCAGGATTGCAAGAGATACACCACCAAGCCCTCCCGCCGCTGTGCAATGTCTTTCAAAGGATAGAGAAGGGGATGCCCCGGATCCTTCAATCCTGGAGCTCTTCGCTATAGAGGTTCTCGCCCCGGTAGAGCTGCACCACATCCCCGATCACGATGATGGCCGGCGGTCGGACTCCTGCGGTCCGTGCCCGCACGGCGATGTCCCCGAGGACACCCACAGTCACCCGCTGCCCCTCCGAGAGCCCGCGCTCGACGATCGCGACCGGCGTCTCCCGATCCATGCCGTGACCCTGCAGAGTCTTCGCGATGCCCTCCAGGTTCTTCACGCCCATCAGGATCACAATCGTCCCCCGCGTCTTCGCGAGCGCCGCCCAGTCGATCCCGGACTCCGCCTTTGTTGGATCCTCGTGTCCCGTCACGAAGATGACGGTGGAGGCGCACCTGCGGTGGGTGACCGGGATCCCGACGCAGCCGGGCACCGCGATCGCGCTCGTCACGCCGGGAACGACCTCCACCGGTATCCCGTGAGCCCGGAGCACCTCCAGCTCCTCGCCACCCCGCCCGAAGAGGAAAGGGTCCCCGCCCTTCAACCGCACGACGGTCCGCCCCGCGCGCGCCCGGTCCACCAGGATCGCCTCGATCTCATCCTGCTCCAGGGTGTGCCGCCCCCCGTACTTCCCGCAGTCGATCCGCTCCGCATGCTCGGGGAGCGTGCGGAGGATCTCTCCGGCCAGCTGGTCGTAGAGGATCACGTCCGCCGCATCGATCACCTGCCGGGCGCGGAGGGTGAGGAGCCCCGGCACCCCCGGGCCGGCTCCGACCAGGTAGACTCTGCCCGTCATTCCGTCAGCCTCAGTTGCCGTGCGGCGTCGGCGATCAGGTCCGACGCCTTCTCCCGCAGCATCCGCCCGCACTCCCGCGCTTCCTTCAGCGTGCTGATCCTCTGATCGATCCGCTCCGTCCGCTCCCCATCCAGGGAGAGCACCTCGGCGATCAGCCTCCCGTTGCTGCAGAAGATCCCGTTCGGGGTGAAGCATCCCCCGCCGAGCTCCTCCATCACCGCCCGCTCGACGCCGATCTCCACGCGGGTCGCGGTGTCGTCCAGCGGGCGCAGCTGGCTGATGAGTGCCGGATCGTCCCGGGCGACCACGCCGATCGTCCCCTGGTTGGCGGAGGGGACGAATTGGGTGACCGGCAGGCGCATGCCGTTTGCCTCGATCTCCATCCGCTCCAGCCCGGCTTCGGCGAGCACGATGGCATCGAAGTCCCCGAGGGCGAGGCGGCGGAGGCGGGTGTCCACGTTCCCCCGCAGGGGGCGGATGGTGAGCGAGGGGTCGTGACGCAGGAGCTGCGCCCGCCGGCGGGTGCTGGATGTCCCCACCACCTGCACGTCGTCGAGGTCGCCCTCGAAGATGAGGTAGTCGGCCGGCGAGTCGCGGGCCAGGATTGCGGCCGTCACCACCCCCTCGGGGCGTCTGGCAGGTATGTCCTTCATGCTGTGAACCGCCGCGTCGATCTCGCCGTCCAGGATCGCCTCGTCGAGCGCCCGCACGAAGACACCCTGCCCCCCGATCTCGTGGAGGGGGACACCCGCCGCCACGTCGCCCTGGGTGCGGACGATCACCGTCTCCACCTCGATCCCCCGATCGGCGAGCGCCCGCGCCACCTTCTCGGTCTGCACCAGCGCGAGGCGGCTGCCCCGCGTACCCAGTCTCAGAGACATTGGCGGTACGCCGCTCCTATCGCTTCGATGTCCTGCTCGGTGTGCGCCGCGGAGAGGAAGTTCGTCTCGAACTGGGAGGGGGGGAGGAAGACGCCGCGCGAGAGCATGCCCCTCCAGAGGCGGCCGAACGCCTCCGTATCGCATTCCTTCACCTCGCGGTAGTTCTTCGGGGGGCTCCCGCGGAAGAAGTACTGGAACAGGGAGCCGATGGAGACGAAAGATCCGTCCCCGCGGACGGACTCGCCGATCGCCCGCACCGATGTCTCCAGGCTGCGGTAGATCTCGGGGTGAGCGTGGAGGTACTGCAGGGTTGCCGTGCCGGCGGCGAGGGAGAGAGGGTTGCCGCTGAAGGTCCCCGCCTGGTAGACGGGGCCCTCCGGAGCCACGAGCTCCATGATCTCCCGCCGTCCGCCGAACGCACCGATGGGAAGCCCGCCGCCCAGGATCTTGCCGAAGGTGGCGAGATCCGGCCGCACCCTGTAGCGCGCCTGGGCACCGCCGATACCCAGGCGGTAGCCCGTGATCACCTCGTCGAAGATCAGAAGCACGTCCGCCTCGCGGGTGATGCTCCTCACCTCCTCCAGGTAGCCCGGTTCGGGGAGGACGGGGCCAATATTCCCCATGACAGGCTCCAGGATCAGGCAGGCGGTGTCCGGATTCTTCTGGAGCTGTTCTGCAAGCGTCTCCGCGTCGTTGAAGGGCACCTGGAGGGTGTGGCGGACGAGGTCGGGGAGGACGCCCGCGGAGTCCGGAATGCCGAGCGTGGTCGCCCCCGATCCCGCCTTCACCAGTACCGCATCGTGGGCGCCGTGGAACCCGCCCTCGATCTTGACGATGTCCTGCCTCCCCGTGTAACCGCGGGCGAGGCGGATCGCCGCCATGGTCGCCTCCGCTCCCGTGGAGACGAACCGCACCATCTCCACCGCGGGGTGGTCGGCGACGACCCGTCGCGCGAGCTCGAGTTCCAGCGGCGTCGGGGTGCCGTAGAGCCAGCCCCGCTCCAGCTGCCGTGCGATCGCGTCTCTCACCAGCGGATGGGCGTGCCCCAGGATGAGGGGTCCGTAGCCCATGCAGCAGTCGATCAGCTCTTCCCCCTCCACGGTGACGATCCGAGAGCCCTGGCCCCGCACAGCGTAGAAGGGATGGGGGCGGATCGCCCGCACCGGGCTGCTCACTCCGCCCGGCATCAGTGTTCTCGCCTCCTCGAAGAGGTCGGCGCTCTTCACGGTATCCACCCCGCAGCCTCATCGGCAAAGTAGGTGACGATCAGGTCGGCGCCCGCCCGTTTGAGGCAGGTGAGGGTCTCCAGCACGGCGGCCTTCTCGTCGAGCCAGCCCCGCTCCGCCGCCGCGCGGATCATCGCGTACTCCCCGCTCACCTGGTATGCGGCAACCGGAAGACCGAGGGTCTTCACCCCGGCGAGCACGTCCAGATAGAACCCGGCCGGCTTCACCATCAGGATGTCGGCGCCCTCCATCGCGTCCTCTTCGGACTCCCGCAGGGCCTCGTTCGCGTTCGCCGGGTTCAGCTGGTAGCTACGCCGATCCCCGAAGGCGTAGCCGCTCTCCGCCGCTTCCCGGAACGGGCCGTAGAAGGCGCTGGCGAACTTGGTGGAGTAGGACATGATCAGTACATCCTCCCGCGCGGCGGCATCGAGGGCCCGCCGGATCGAGAGCACCATCCCGTCCAGCATGCAGGAGGGGGCGACGATGTCGGCCCCGGCCCGGGCGTGGCTCACCGCGATCCGCTCCATCACCGCAAGAGAGGGATCGTTCAGGAGATCCGGTCCGCAATGGGTATCGCCCACGATCCCGCAGTGCCCGTGGTCCGTGTACTCGCAGGCACATACGTCGGTGCAGATCACCATCTCCGGCACGTTTCTCCGGATTCTCCGCACTGCCTGCTGCACCACGCCGTCCTCCGTCCAGGCAGAGGATCCCTCCGCGTCCTTCTCCGCGGGGATACCGAAGAGCAGGATGCTCCGGATCCCCTTCTCCCACAGTTCGCGAGCCCGTTCCGCGGTATCGTCGATCGGGTAGCGCATCTGGCCCGGCATGGAGCCGATTCCGACCGGCTCCTCCGCCCGTTCGTCGACGAAGAGCGGGGCGATCAGGTCTTTTCTGGACACTGTATTCTCGGACAGGATCTCGCAGATCCCCTTCCGGCGCAGCCTTCTCAGTCTTCTCTCCGGAAACATACTTTCTCTCCCTGGGTGATAGCCCGTACCAGGGCCTCGGCTCCCTGCAGATCTCCGCATTCCGAACTCGTGCGGATGGCAATCGTCGCATCCGAGAGGAGCTTCTTCACGAGCACCCTCGAGAGATCGTCCACCACGCCAGCGACCCGCCGGTCGTCGTTCGCCCCCAGACGGGCGAGCGCTCGGTCCCGTTCGCGGATGCGAATCGTCTCGGCCCAGCGGTAGAGATCCGCGAGCACGTGGTCGGAGGCGGCGCGGTTGACCAGCCGCACGAACTCGGACGTCTCCTCCTCGATGAACTCCCGCGCCTTCTCCGCCTCCTGCCGTCGGGAGAGGAGGTTGCTGTCGCTGATGGAGCGGAGGCTGTCGATATTAAAGAGGCGCACCCCCTCGATCCGCTCCGCCCCCTCCTCCACGTCCCGCGGCTGGGCGATGTCGATCAGGATCAGCGGGTGCGCAGTGCGATCCGAGGGCCATACCCTCCCCTTCATCGCCTCGGCAAGTTCGTCCCTGCGGATGATGGGATGCGGGGCGGA
The DNA here is from genome assembly GCA_030019205.1 of Methanomicrobiales archaeon. Lineage (NCBI taxonomy): Archaea > Methanobacteriati > Methanobacteriota > Methanomicrobia > Methanomicrobiales > Methanomicrobiales archaeon. The sequence goes on along the minus strand of JASEFH010000009.1, from coordinate 22,565 downwards.
TGTGCAGGAGATGACGACGTCGGAGAGGGCGATGTAGTGGTAGAGGTCTTTTAAGTTCACGGCCCTCCCCCCGATCTTCTCGGCCAGGATGACCGCACGCTCGTAGGTGCGGTTCGCCACGTAGATGGCGGTCAGCCGCTTGGCGGCGAGGGCCTGGGCGACCAGCATGCCCATCTCCCCGCTGCCGACGACGAGGATGTGGCGGCGTTCCAGGCTCCCGAGCTGCTGTTCGGCCAGCAGCACCGCCGCCGATCCGATGGATACCGCCCCCCGGTTGATCTGGGTGCGCCTCCTCACCTGGATCCCGACATGGACCGCCTTGTCGATGCAGAGCTCGATGAGGGGGGATGCCGTACCGGCCTGGCGGGCGGTGGCAAGGGCGGTCTTCATCTGCCCCAGGATCTGGTCCTCCCCTACGATCATGGAGTCGATACCGGCGGCGAGTTCCAGCAGGTGGACGAGCACGCTGCGCCCGGAGAGGCAGGAGAAACCCCCCTTCCCCTGCCCGGAGAGGTAGGCGGAGAGCCGGGCGGCGTCCCCCTGCACCAGCACCTCCACGCGGTTGCAGGTCTGGAGGAGGAGCACTCCGCGGAAATGCTCTCCGGCCGCCTGCAGGAACGCGATCTCGTCGGGGAAGCGGCAGGCCTCGAGCTCCTCGCCCTTCGCCGTGTGGTGGGAGATGGTCGCGATCGCCAGGGGGGCGAGGAGCGGCGCGTCAGTCATGAAGGTACCTCCCCCGCACCACCCTCCAGGCGGCATCGTGCCCGCGGGATATCGCCTCCCAGACCTCCCTGTCCCGCAACACCTCCCAGAGCACTTCAGAACGCCGCGTGCGGGAGGGCTCGACCCGGCGGAGCTCCCGCCGCAGATCCTCCTGGAGGCGTATCATATCGTCGAGCATGGGATAGGTCTCCTCGAGCGCCATCCGCAGGTAGCGGGCGATGGCGGGCGAGCGTCCGAAGGTGGTGATGGCGATGGCGAAGTTCTCGCCCTTCACGACAGACGGCACGATTACGTCTCCGCTCTCCCCCTCGGCATTGTTGAAGTGAATGCCGAGCTGGCGACAGATCCGCCCGATGCGGTTGTTGACGGCGGGATCGTCCGTCGCTGCCACCGCCAGGAACGCCCCGGCCAGGATCTCCTCCAGCATCGCATCGGACGCCGCCGCGAGATCCAGCTCACGCATCTCCACGGCGAGGCTCCTGAGATCCGGCACAAACGAACGGCTCACCACCACCACGTCCGCCTCCCTGCAGAAGAATGCAGCCTTCCGCAGGCTCACATCGCCCCCTCCGAAGACGACAACCCTTCTTCCGCCGAGATCGATCAGGAGGGGGATCATTGGTTACATCTTTTGCGATGGACTCTCATTAAAGTGCTGATCCATTCGGGCGTTTTTACGGTGGCAATACTGTTTATCGTGCCGGTCAACTCGGATCCTATAAATACCTGCATCCCTCTCATCTGTTCGTATGACGGACGGTTACTACGGAGTCTCCGAGATCGGCACCGCGATCGAGCATGCAAAGCGACTGCTCTGGCCGCCGCAGATCGGGATCTGGATGCGGCTCGCGGTGATCGCCCTCTTCACGGCAGGAGGCTCCATCTCTTCTCCGGTCCAGTACAATCTGTCCGAGAGGGATATACCGCCGGGCGCGGCCGAATTCCTGATGCCGTATCTGCCGTTCATCCTGCTTATCGTCGCCATCGTGATCGCGCTCGGGCTGATCTTCTGGCTGATCCGCGGCGTGATGCAGTTCGTCTTTGTGGACAGCCTAACGAGCGGGCGGGTGCTGATCCTGCCCTATGCGAAGAACCGATGGAGGAAGGGGCTGCGGCTCTTCGGTTTCGAGGCGGGGCTCTCCCTCCTGCTGCTCCTGGTCATCGGGGCGCTCGCCCTGATCCTCCTCTTCCCCCTATTCGCCGCCACTGGGATGCCGAATGCCGCCCTGCTCCCGGCGCTCCTCCTGCTCATCCTCTTCTTCGTCGTCCTCCTGATCCCGCTCTCTCTGGTGCTGATGCTCACCGTCGATTTCGCCGTCCCGATCATGATCCGCGACGACGTCGGAGTGCTCGATGCCTGGCGCCGGCTCGCGCCGCTCCTCCGCCGCGAGTGGCAGCAGGCGCTCGTCTACGTGGCGGCGAAGGTCCTGCTCGCCATCGGGGCCGGGATCCTGATGTTCATTTTGATCCTGCTCGCTCTCCTGGTGATCGCCCTCCCCTTCCTGGTGATCGGGCTGCTGCTGGTGCTCGCCCTGTCGATCCCATTTTACACGATTCTCCTCATCCTGCTGATCCCCTTCCTCATTCTGGCGATCCCGGCGGTGCTGCTGATCCGCGTTCCGTTCGAGACCTTCTTCCGCTACTACTCGCTCCAGGTGCTGGGAAGGCTGGACGCGAGGTACCGGCTGCTCCCGGACGGGGGTGCGGGTGCGGCGCCGGCGGGAGCTGCAAATCCTCCCGCTGTCCCATAAAATATTTTGAGAAGCCGATACTGCTGGCTGCAGGGGCGGGTACACGCGCTCGCATCGATCCTCCCCGCTCGGGGCTCAGGGTCATAAGCACCGATCCGGGATGTCTGCAGGGAGAACAGTCGTATCTCGAAACGCTCTTTGAGACTTTCGTCAATCTCATGGATCACGAGGTATACGGGTATAAGGTTAATGTCGTTCACTCTCTGGTACACTTGAGTCTCCCAGGATACCGGGGCTATCGCAGGGGGAGAGGGTCGAACCCAACTCTCCCCTCCCCGCGGCCCGGAACGGCCCCCCCTCTCCGAGGGGAGGGGACTGGTTCGATAGGCCTGGAGGGTGAATACCGAGGAGAAACCTCTCTATCGCCCGACGTGGGAGAGGAGTGCGACCCCTTCCCTGAGAAGACCGGAGAGCCGTCAACCTCGGGGGGATTTCGACGGAGCCCTCTTCCAAGCTTGGATAAAACGTTCCTTGCCTGTCTCCCCGATCCCCCGGATGATGGGACTTCTCCAGGTTTCAGAAGCCGTCCCTACCTTCCAGGGATATGAACGCGATTAAACTGTGACAGAAAATCCCATCTGCGGCATGCATTCAGAAGACCCTGCAGCCTCTCCGAACCTCGATACCTCAGGAGAGCGGGATGATTCCCCCGTATCGGCAGGAATCCCTGGCCTCGCCGAACCTGCAGGGCCGCCGGGAAGCGCTGCGAGCTCTCTACGGGATGCAAAAAATAGTTTCTTTGAGATGAGTTCAGGTAACGTCGATCCAGAGGTGCAGGTCCCGGTAGCTGCTGTTGAGCCGCTCCGCCAACGGCATCGCACCATCGGGAACGCTCTCGTTGAAGAGCAGGAACTCGATGCGGTTGTAGCGGGGATCGGGTGCCGTGAAGGTGTAGAGCCGCTCCTCTGTCGCGTTATGGGGGACCGCCAGGCTGAACCGGTCCAGGCGCCGCGAATCTTCCATCGTGGTCAGGTTGGTGCGCTCGTCGAACCGGCTCTCCAGCAGGTAGGTCTCCACGGTGTAGTTGACGGTGCGGTACTCGTGGTTCCCGATGCCGATGATCACTTTCTGCGGTGTGCCCGCGGAGAAGGCTGTCGGGTATCCCGTCGCCTTCCCCCCCTCCCCCAGGATGTAGAACTCGGTGAAATGCTCCCCTTCCCTGGGCACCAGCACCACATACGTGAGAGTGCCGATCGCGACCACGACGGAGGCGACGAGGACAACCGAGAGAACGCGGTCCGTGCGGGTCCCCCCCTTGCCGCCGAAACCGTCCCGCATGGCGGCCAGCATCGCGCCGGACGAAACCTCGTAGCGCTCCTCCGGACCCAGCAGATGCCGCCGGTACTGGGCGACTGCCGCCATCGCGACCGTGAACGCCACCAGGGACGCCAGGATCGGATCCAAGCGGATCCCGAAGGGCGTATAGTTCAGCCCCAGGCCGATCAGGGGTACCACCGCGATGGAGAGCCCGAAGGAGAGAGCCACACGTTCGATGCCGTCGAGGTCGCCCTTCCTCGGGAAGAGGGCCGCGATCAGGGCGTAGCCCGGGACGAAGAGGACAAGTGGGAGCCCGAAGAGGAGGCGCAGAGGCGTGGCGCTCAGGACAGGGATGTAGACGACCATGAGCGTGCAGATGGTCCAGATGTATGTGCCTGCCAGATCCAGCGGAATCCCCCGCTGGCTCACCGCTCCGACCCGGCTCTGCGCACACTGACTCGGTTCTTCCATGTGGAATCTACTCTTATCGTGCTAGGTTAAAAAGCTTGAGGGGGATCCCCGCAATAAATTCATGGCTCGTGAGCGGAGTGCTCCCCCTTTCCGTTTGGAGACGTCCCAGTATCAATACGTTATTATCTCCGGGACGCCTTGATCTGCTAGCTGCAGGAGTATCCCATGCAATTCGTAGTAACCGGAGGTGCCGGCTTCATCGGTTCGCACCTCTCCGAGGCCCTTCGGGAGAGAGGAGACGTGATCATCCTCGATGATCTCTCGTCCGGGAAGGAGGCAAATATTCGCCACCTCCTCGACGGGGATCGGGTTCGCTTCATCGAAGGGAGCGTCACCGATCTCCACCTCCTCCAGGATGTCTTCCGGGGGACTGACTGCATCTTTCATCAGGCGGCGATCGCGAGTGTGCCGCGCTCTGTAGCCGATCCCATCGCCACCCATGCGGTGAACGCGACCGGCACCCTGAACGTGCTCGTCGCCGCCCGGGACGCCGGCGTCCCGAAGGTGGTGCTCGCCTCTTCGTCCGCCGTCTACGGCGACGACCCGACCCTCCCAAAACACGAGGGGATGCTCCCGAATCCTCTCTCGCCGTACGCAGCCCAGAAGGCGACCGGCGAATACTACGCCAGTGCATTCTCCGCTCTCTTCGGACTCCGGACGGTCTGCCTCCGCTATTTCAACGTATACGGGCCCCGTCAGGACCCAGCCTCCGAGTACGCCGCCGTGATCCCGAAGTTCACCGCCTGCCTCCTCGCCGGTGAGCCGCCCCTGATCCACGGCGAGGGGAGCCAGACGAGGGACTTCGTCTTCGTGCAGGACGTGGTGCGGGCGAACATCGCTGCAATGGAGTCGGATGCCACGGGAATCTTCAACATCGCCGGCGGCACCCCGCTGTCCGTGAACGATCTGGCGCGGATGATCCAGGAGATTCTCGGGACCGATCTCGAGCCCGTCCATGGCGCTGCCCGCCCCGGCGACATCCGCGACTCCTACGCCGACATCGCAAGGGCGAGAGAGCGATTGGGCTGGAGGCCGCGGTATCCGCTGAAGGAAGGGCTCGCCAGGACGGTCGATTGGTTCGCAGCGCAGCGGCAGGCAAGTCTCGTTTAGCCTGCTGCATCCCCTAGTGCTCCCTCCTGGGGGAACGCAGGTGCATCCGAGACCGGGTGCAGGATTTTCCGCCTCCGGGATATCCGCCTGGGTCAGAGAGTGAGCGTCACTCCGCGGTTCGAGTTCCCCGCGGGAAGAAATTACTCGATCAGCGGACGTGATACGTGATACATCGCTCCCGCCCGGTGCCCCATTATCCTATCCGCTCACCCTTTCTTCGGAGCACCCTTGAGAGAAGAGACCACCAGCACCGAATCCCGGCAGTTGAGCGATTCCGATCTCTGCATGCAAAGGTCGCCGAGGAGCGTCTGCAGGCATCACGAGATCCCGGGGTCCGATGACGCTAGATCTGCCTGGATTTTCGAACCCAGTGCCGCCTCCGGCATGCCCGGGAGTCGATCCCATGCCCCGGACTCCCCTGCCAGACCAGCGCCGGAATGCAGGACGATCTTCGGGTGTTAGGAAAGAGCAGGTCTCTTGAGCCATTCACCCTCCGCGATAGCCCTTCCTGCCGCCGGGGGGAATCGCCCAGAATCCGACTCGCCGTATGGAAGGCAGGATAAGCACGCACCCTCCAACCCCCCTGCCGTTTCCGCCATGGTGCAGGAGTCGAGCGGGAGGAGGACTGCGGCAGTATCATCCCGGTACGGATGGAATGAGACTACGGACGTGATCCGGCAGCACAGGAGCGAACCCGAACGGCGCAGAGGCTGCGGGACGGAGTGCAGCAGACCGAGTATGGAGATAAGGCTGCCAGATCGTGATCATATTCCGGCACTTACGCTTTCTGCATCGGTTGCCGGAGCGCAGTACGGCCCACACCAATCCGTCATGAACGGAAATACCCATACGTTTTTAGATCGCAATGCAGAGACCGAATTCATTATATTTTGCCAGAAGACAAATGCGAGGGAAAGAATTTTATAGATCCGCCGCTTCCATTGAATCTCTTATATGAATACGGGAAAATCGCCTTTTGAAGATCTTTGGGTGACGGTGACGATATCCGTCGGAAGGAACACGGTGTTTGCACGTTCGGCGCTGCGAATCCAGGGGAAGGGTGAAGGTGGGGAGATGTATCTGGTGGACACGGGAAAGCGGATTCAGGTGAAGGAGGGAGAAGGGATCGTGGATCTGGCCCGCAAAATGCTGAATACGATCCAAGAGCCAAGAAAGAGACACGAAGTCCAGGACACGAGGACCTACTACAGGAACCGCGAAGAGGCCGAAGCGGTCAAGCACCCGGGGGATCGCATTTACTACAGTGAGGATCGAGGATTCTGGGTGACCACACCGAAGAGGAGAGTTACGGGCAGTAAATCATGAGAGCGACCATTTCCGATGAGGGCCGTATAGGTTCGGTATCTCTTTTCACGGATTCATGCTGCTGATCCAGCTGTTCCAGCGGGGATACGCACCTTTTCGGTCATTCCCGTACCGGGGGAGAGGCGAAGGGCAGGGGTTCAGGCTGGGGGATGGGTGAAGTCCCTCCGCCGGAAGACCCCCTAGGACCGGCACGGGAGGGGGCAGGCAAACCGGTGAGATTGTGCAGTGGTACACTCGAATATCCTTACCCAGAGGTCATCCCAAGAATCTCCCGATCAGGATCGCACAGGGCGTATATATAAACCCCGGGAATGAATGCACATAGCGTTCGTATCGAGGAACCATTCTCTTGAAATCCTCAATCCCGCTGAAGAATCGTTCAATCGCCCCTCGTTTCTGGTAAAGGTCTCGATAGAACCAGACGGGTCGTCCTCGCTTCGGATGGTTCCGGCATCGAAGATTCACCGGAATGTTGTCCATGATCCCCCGTTTCCGCTTGGACAGACGGATCTCGTGAGAATCATCCGCCGCATCGGCCGAAATCACTGCCGGCTTCTCCGTGGTTCCGAGAATCATACATCCTGCAACCGTTGATTCAAGGAGACGAGAATCGTGGATGTTTTGCCGGGTAACCAGACAGGGCTGGGAGAGACCCTGTGGATCGACTGCTGCGATGAGGTGGTCCCGGTTATCTTCTTACAGCCTTCAAAGCCGATATCTCCCCCGTTCGCGGGAATCGCCTTGGCATCGGTGATGCAGCGGACCGACTCCTTTCGGATAGCGGCAGTGCGGTCATCCTTCAGGGCATGATGGCGTGCCGGGAGCGTTTCGGAGAGCGGGGTCAGGGGACGCAGCCGACAGAGGATCGCAGAACCATCCTGATGATCGCCGTTGCGGCCATCCCGAATGGATCTCGCATTCGGATAGGAGCAGTTCTCGCAGCGCCGTGAGGAATGGTTGACCGGAGCGTAGCCCGATTGCAGCGACTGTACAAACAGAAGCCTACCCGTCGTGCGCAGGATACGCTGCAGAACGGCTCCGTTGAAATCCTATCGAAGCAAGTCCTTGCTCCGAGATGGCCGGTATCGTTGCAGGATAGGGCCGTCTCCCCTTCGTGAGATAGTCCGGAAATTCTTCTTTCCCCTACTCCTGAAGGCCTATCGCACGATTCTCCGCGCTCGAATGCGAGAAAATATCCACGAGATAGCACAAAATCCGCCGAAGAGGGCTTCCGCAGCATCTGCTCTGCGGAGCATCAGCCCGACAGCTGCCGGAACTGTGCCGGGGTTCAAGTACTCTGCCAAGAATGCATGCTATCTTCTGTATTGTCGGGTATTCTCACGATATGCCCGATCGAACTGGAAAGATTATCAGCACCGGATGCAGAATCCTGAAAAGAGATCTATAGGGTGGAAGGTTTGAAGACTCTCATTCTCGCCGGCGGCAGCGGGACCCGCCTCTTCCCGCTCTCGCGGACTCTCTTTCCCAAGCAGTTCATTCCGCTCTTCCAGAACGAGTCCCTCTTCCAGAAGACCGTGCAGCGGGCCCTCCTCTTCTCGGAGCCCGAGGAGATCACGATCGTCACCAACCGCGTGCACAAGTTTCTGGTGCGGGATCAACTGGGCGCGCTCTGCGATCGCTGCACCATCCTGGAGGAGCCCGAGGCAAAGAACACGCTGCCCGCCATCTACTACGGCATCTCGCGGATCGCCGAAGAGGACGAGAGCGGGCAGGTGGCGATCCTCCCTTCCGATCACTTCATCACAGCGGACGAAGGCTACAGGGACGCAATCCGGGCTGCCGAAGAGCTGGCACGGGAGCGGCTGGTCGTCTTCGGCGTGAAGCCCGACTCGCCTCAGACCGGTTACGGCTACATCCGTCCGGGCAGCCCCGTCGGGCCGGGGTTTTCGGTCGACGCCTTCGTGGAGAAGCCGGACCGCGCCACGGCGGAGCGGTACGTGCGGGATGGTTACGTCTGGAACAGCGGGATGTTCGTCTTCGACTCTGGGATCTTTCTGGAGGAGTGCCGGCGGCACGCCGCCGATGTCGTGGCAGCTTTTGAGAGCGATACACCTGAAGAGGCCTTCCGCCGCTCGCCGAAGATCTCGGTTGACTACGGCATCATGGAGAGGACGGATCGGGCGGCGGTGGTTCCCTTTACCGCCGCCTGGAGCGATGTGGGCAGCTTCGACACCCTCTACCGCCTGAGCGAGAAGGACGCCGACGGCAACGCGATCCGCGGCGAGTGCCTGTCCATCCGCTCGCGGGGGAACTTCATCGTCAGCGACCGCCTCATCGCCACGATCGGGGTCTCCGACTTGGTGATCATGGACACCAAAGACGCCCTGCTGGTCTGTCCGCGATCCGAGGCCCAGGCGGTCGGGACGATCGTCCAGAAGCTGAAGGAAGACGGTGACGAACGGGCGGAGATCCACACCACGGTCTACCGCCCCTGGGGCTCCTACACGGTGCTCGAGAACGGGAACGGCTACCGAATAAAAAGGATCACCATCCTCCCGAAGCGCCGCATCTCCCTCCAGCTCCACCACCACAGGAGCGAGCACTGGGTGGTCGTCTCGGGCATGGCCCGGGTGACACTGGACGGGAGGGAGTATTTCCTGCGGCCGAACGAGTCCACCTTCGTCCCGGCGGGCGTCCGCCATCGCCTGGAGAACGCGGGGATGATCCCCCTCGAGATCATCGAGGTCCAGAACGGTGAGCATATCGCCGAAGAAGACATCGTCCGCTTCGAGGACGACTTTGAGCGCGGCACCGGTGCATAAATCCCTGCCACGGTATTTCCGGCAGCGTATCCACGACTGCGATGCTCGGGACCATCGAGGCTTTTTTCACCCCTTGGCAGGCCATCCGTCATGCGGGTCGAGCCATGCGATCCGCCCCCGAGCGGCGTCGGAAGCGAGGATACGGATATCGTCATTGGAATTCACGTTCTGCAAAAATTCAGGCCGGTTCCAGCACTGTGTCGGAGGATATCCACCAGATAAGGATGGTGTCATACTGGCAGGAAGCGAACCGCTCCGAGGCGGTGGAGCTGGCAACGCTTCGGTCGCGCTGTCGCGGATAGGCATGACGCCTCCGCGGGGGGCAATCGTTGCTGTCCGCAATGTCTTCCATCCCGTGTAGGAGTGCGTCAGGGAGGGGCATTATCTGTGCGATCTTCGAAGCAGTGTACTCGGGATGCGATCCCGTGTCTGCCGGTGTCCGCACCTGCTGGAATAGATCGCGTATGATTCTCCCTGTGGACTGGTGGCCCATCTCCGGTCAGCTGTCTTGAATTCCATACTCAATCCATCGGGCAGGAGAGAAGCTGCGGAACGCAAACTGTCGCAGGGATGGGACTGTGCATGGCGCCGGATAATTATTCTTGGGTGCTTGGATAACTTCCCCACCAACTGTTATTCGTCAAGCATCAAATCGATCAGGTCCTCACATAAATTTGGCCTCCGTTGTTGTACCGCCATTCCATCTCATTGATGTAGTAGAGAGACTTCTCTCTCGATATCCCGTGATACTCGATCAGCCGTTCCTTCGCGAAGGACCGGAATCCCTCGATCCCGTTGATGTAGACCTTTCCCCGTTTGAACGTCTACCGATGATCGATCTTGAGATGCCTGTAGCCACAGAACATGGGGGAATCGGATCCCCGCCCTGGATCGGTAGAGACGATGGATCCTCGCCGTATCCGTTTCACCGTCCCGGTCATGAGACTATCCGCTGAAATGTCCTGTACGATACTCACGGAGACCGGTCCTCCCCGCTCCAGGATCCCATACACAATAATCTTGTTCCTCCCCCCTCTGCCTCTCTTCCCGTTCCGCTTTCCTCCGAAGCAGGCCGCATCGGCTTCGAGTCCCCCTTGAGAATCGCATCGCTCCGGGCCAGGTCCTCCACCAGGGCTCTCCGGAGGATGTCGTAGCTTTCAGGGCCGTCCTGGAACTCAGATGCACTTCCCGGGAGGCTTTTCCTCGCAGAGACGGCTAACTCGAATAACCTGACCAGGGAGAGCCGCTGGGAGGGAGAATCTCGTTCCCGGGAGAGGCCAGGCGTCTCGTTTGCACGCATTGTACCGGAGTCTCCATCGCTGGTGATAGCAGGACCCGGGCGGGGAACAGGAAGGACACGCGATTTTTCCCCGTTTCTTCCAGAGGTACTCGAGGGACAATCGGTCATCGGAAACGAGCTTGCTGATCTCCCGGAAAACCATGCGATCCTTAGCACCCTTCCTAACGAAAGGTTGGGGGGGTGAACCTTACGCAATCACCATAATATATCTGTTGGCAGTCCGATAGTAGAGGGTATGGATGCGCGTCTCATCGATATCATCACCGGCGTTGCCAGCCTGGCAGTGTTCATCGCACTGCTGGCGCTTCCCAGTCTCCTTCCCGGCACCTTCACGGACCAGAGCATCGGCTACTTCTACATCGTCGCACTTGCGCTGTTTGTCGTCACGATGAGCGTTGCAGGCTACGTCGTCAGTCACAAAGCCGCCTGATCGGTCTCCTTCCTCTCTTTCTTCCTCACCTTGTAGTAGGTCAGCGGATGGTTGACGTGACCGCAGAGATCGTCTCTGGCAACGCAGATGCCGTAGGTCCGCATGGTGGCGCAGGAAGGGGGCGTATATTCGGTTCCGCTTCGGCCGGATATATGCTCCACCTGGTACTGGGTCTTCTGGAGGTCGAAGTCCGGCGCCCTGCAGTAGATCTCCACGATCTGGGGCGTGCTCATCCCGATCGTGTGGAGGAATGCGGTCAGGGCGAATCTGCCCGTATGGGGCAGGTTGGCGCCGGTTGTTATCGCATGCATCAACGCCTTCATGCAGGGGGGGAAGACTCCTTCGTCCACATCTCCGAATTCCCGAAGCAGCTGCTGCTGGTTCGCGGCGGTGATTCGGGAGAGCTGGGGAGCGAGCGAGGCGCAGAGGGTATCCGGCACCCGGAGGGGCAGCTGGCGGCGGATGAGGCTGAAGATCCGTTCGCGCAGCAGGATCTCGATGTCTCCACTCTCCAGATGCACCCGCCCATGGTGAACATCGCGGTTCACAAGACGCCAGCGGTCGTCGCGCAGGGGCGGGACCAGCTCTACATACTGGGTGACCGGCATATCCGTGGCATTGAGATCCAGACCCAGGCTCCCGGCGACGTAGTCCCGCACGCCGGGAGCGCTCCGTCCCCGTCCGACGGCTTCATCCAGCTCCAGGAATGCGGCTGCCCTCGATGCCTCGTAGCGGGCGAGACGATCCATGAGGAAGCGGTCCCCGCTGCAGGAGACGAGCACGCGGGCCAGCGCGTATGCGGCCACCTCCCGGCGTACGCTCATCTCGTCCGACGAGACGGAACTGCTCTCATCCCCCTCCTGCCGCGGGGCGAGCGCGGCGATCACCCGCTCCACGGCGCGCTCCAGGGCGTTCTTCCCGATATCGCTCTCCAGAAAGGCCTGGAGAGAGAAGGTGCCCATGAAATCCTGGGACTCTTTTAAGAAAGGGTATTTGGCGAGGTCTTTTAGATCCAGCTCGATCTTCATCAATCAGCCTCGATGCGCGGGGCAAGGAGGTACTCCACATGGCCTTTCCCTTCGGCGATATCGAAGGCGAACCGAACGGGGTGGTCGATTCCCAGGTGCACCTCGACCTCCGCCGCACGGCTCATGACCTTTCCCATATCCTTCAGGTAGTCGAGGGAGAAGAGCGAGCGGGCCTCCACCGCCGTGAGCATCTTCAGCTCGTCTCTGCCGAGCTCGAGCCGGATGTGATCGATGTCCCCTTCGGCCACCATGTAGAAGGTCTCCCTCTTCGGGTCGATGCCCAGGGCAATCTTGTCGGAGACGACCGTCGCCGCCTTGATGGCCGAATTGAGCGCCTCTCCCGTGAGAACGGCGAAGCCGGGAAGTTCAATCGTCGGCGGGTTGGGATCCTTACGGATGGTGTTCGGATCGAGGAGCGTGATGGAGTACTTGTAGTTCCGAAACACGATCTCCAGCTTGTGCCCAGTATCTCCCAGCTGCATCGTCAGCATATCGCCCTTGCCCATCATGGAGAGGATATTCTTCATCTTGGCGATATCCATGCCCAGTTCCTCGGCGTTGGCTGCGTACTGGGCAAAGGCATCTTTCCTCAGCTCCATGGAGACCATGGCCACGTTTGCCGTGTCGACGGCCCGCATCCGGAGCCCGTTGGGATCGGCATGCAGGCGACACTCGGTCACAAGAGCTGCGATCGCATCAATCGCCTCGCGAAATGTATCTGCGTCAATTGTGGCGTTGAACATTGTTATTCCCTAAACAAACTCTATTATTAACTATATAAGCATATTTTTAATTATAGTGGAGGGCTCTTACCGACCCGGCTGAAGGAGTGGACCCGTTGCGATGAGTCGCCCTTGGTCAACCGATAGGTTTTACAGGAAAGCGAAGCGGGAGGGCTACCGCTCCCGTGCCGTATACAAACTTGAGGAGATCCAGAGGAGATTCCACGTCATCCGCCCTGATGATAGCGTCGTAGACCTGGGCGCGGCTCCGGGGAGCTGGCTGCAGGAGCTGCGGACTATGACGCAGGGGAAGGTGGTCGGCGTGGATCGGAATCCTATCGCGCCCGTGGAGGGGGTGGTCACCATCGCCGGGGATTTCACCGATCCGAAGGTCCAGCAGCGGGTGGCATCCGAGATCGGCGTGGCGAACGTAGTCGTGAGCGACGCCGCCCCGAAGCTCTCGGGAAACGAGAGCTACGATCAGGCCCGGGCGATCGATCTGGGTCTCGCGGCTCTCCGGTTCGCGCGAAGCACGCTCAAGCGTGGGGGCAACTTCGTGGTCAAGTCTTTCCAGGGGGCGCTCTTCGACGAGCTCCACTCCGAGGTGAAGAAGCACTTCCTCTCGGTCAGGATCTTTCGCCCCGCCGCATCCCGAAAGGGGAGTGCCGAGGTCTACATCGTCGCGAAGAATTTCCGCGGCCGAGAAGACGCCGAAGCGTGAGATCGCGATACCATTACCCGTCCCTGCGTCAGAGTTCGGGGGACAGGCTGTCGCCATAGTCCTCGCTTCCGGTTCGGAGCGACGCAGTGGAACGGTGCCAGATGCCGCTGACTCCCAAAGCAGCGTCCGACGGGGACGGCAAATCCGCCTCGTGAGAAACCGCCGAATTCTGGTTCGACCGCTCTGCTGCGGCAGGGATACCTCGGGAGTTGGGATAACCCCTCCCGCCACTTGTCGAACCGAGCCTCTGCAGTGTAAGAAGAAGCAAAGGGGGAGGTGCGATTCAGTGTTCTCCCGGAACGCAACCGATTTCACCCTCTCCGACCCTCATCCTGTCGCTCTTAACGGGGGAGTTGGAGGGGGATGCACTCCCCTCCCCGTTCGCCCCGCCCAGTATGCCGGGGAGTCGGAGTCTGGACGGGGTGCGTCCGCCGCCTCCGTGAAGAGATCCGCACCGCCCCACGCACGGCATCCCGCTCTGATCGACCCGCGCTGGAGCTTTCCCCATCAACGGCTGCGCCCCTCTCCACACCTCTTCACCGATCCACGGATCCGCTTCTGGATGCGGCAGAAGGCATCCAGCGACCGCCCTTCCGCGCCTACCTCTCCTGACATATTCGCCCGGAAGATCCAGGTTAACGGTCATCCCGCCATTCTCTTCCTTTCAGCCCCCTGCACCGGGCGGGGGGTCTCCACTCACCCAGCACGGGCTCTCCCACGCACCGGGGAAAGCATCGTCCTGCCCCTGCCGCCTTCCAGGAATCCGGTTCGAACTGTGGCGGTTCATTCCCTATCCGGAAGAAGGAGGTTTCTCCTGCCCCCGCTCGGATCGAGTAAATGCAACACGATGGCCTGGCGGTCAGCCCGGTAAGAGACCTCAAGAGAGATGTGTCGCGGTCTCGTCCGCGCCGGTGGTGTCCGATCCCGGTCAGCCGAATTCCTCTCATGCGACCACATGCCGGCCACGACAGATCGCCGCACCTTTCGGTACATGTGTATGGTTTGGCCAGAAGGGCTGCACCGGCAGCCCAATCTCCCGGGACGTCTCCGGTAAAACCGGCTCGGGCTGCCACGACTGGGATGGATGGTGCGGCATTGAACCATTCGGATCGATCCCGCGCAAGCACCCACAAGCCCCTCTCTGCGATTGGGGGGGCGTGAAGTCCGATCGATTGCCGGATCGCCTGGACCGTCACGCGGGACGGGGATCCGAGCTCCGGGTGTGCTGCTCTCCCCCTGTTTTTGGAAACTGCACAGCATCTCGCGAGTGTTTTCCAGGGATCGCGGCTATTCACCAATTTCCAGCAGTCATCCGATCAGCCCGCCCTGGAGCTCGATCCTGCCCGGAGTCAGAACCGGGTGCCGTGGAGAGATTCGGTTCGATGAGCCATCGCACCTCGCAGGCCTCGAAGAAGTCCCCGGAGACTCTGCGGAACACACATATACGGGCCCGAGCCACTCGTGGCGATGAGTGCAGGGTGTATATCCGTCTTCCCGTCTCTCCCGGATCGAAAAGAGGGTTCGGACTCCCTATCTGCGGACCCGCTTACGGAAACTCCCGGGTCTCGCCGGATCTCGCCCTGATCTTATCGGAATCGGCCATAAAGTGACAGACCGTATCGGGTTGCGCATCAATCTCGATCGAGCCCTCGAGCTCCTTCATGGGGTGCCCTCGAAGGACGTGCGGCTTCAAATGCTAATCGATCGATGGCAACCTGAAATCGGATGCCGCCCGGGAAATTGGTTGGAGTCTGCCCGTGGCGGTCGGGGACGGATTCATGGAGGGATCCGGGATGCAGGGATCGGGACCCTGATTGCGGGTCTGCCCCGGCAGGTGGTCGCCCGGACTCCGTGCACCCACTCCCCTCCGTTCCGGCCGGTAGGCCCGAGGTGGCCAGACTCGGCTGCCCGACGCAGGCAGAAGATCGGGATGCCTTCGGCCATCGAGCGGGCGGTAGCTCTCAAACCAGATCTGCGCCCATCTTCAGCATGGGGGAATGCACCAGCGATGCGCCGCATCGGAGGGGAGATCACCGGGGCACCGCGAGTTGCCTCGCCCATATCCCCCGTCAAGACCGGGTCAGCATATCCGTGTTATTTTTCGGAGGCAGCATCCCTTCCGGTCTCACGGCGCCTGACGATATGGCAGCCCCTGCCCTCCACGTGTTCCCTGCCCGTATCCGGTGGGGCGGAACCCGAGGGGCACCGGAGCTGTATCGGCCTCAAACCGCCTTCGGAGAGGGCACGCGTGTTTGACGGTTCTTCGTTCCGATACAACGGTTTATGCTCTCATACGACCGACGTGTATTGACAGGTGGGCTGGTGCTGAGCTGGCATGCGATTCGCCGGCATGGCACTTTCGTTCCCCATCCATTCACCAGGAGAAGGCTACGGTGCTCAGAGATTCCTACAACAGGCCTGTGACGAACCTGCGCGTCAGCCTCACGCAGAGGTGCAACCTCCAATGCATATACTGCCACGCAGAAGGGGAAGTCTCCCCCGCGTCCGAGCTCGCTGCCGACGAGATCGGAGAGATTTTGCGCGTAGCTGCAGGTCTGGGCATAAAAAGTGTCAAGTTCACCGGCGGCGAACCGCTCCTCCGGCAGGATCTTGTCGAGATCATCGAATCTGTTCCGGAGACGATGGAGTCGTCCATGACCACCAACGCGACGCTTCTCGCTGACCGCGCCCACGAGCTGAAGGAGGGCGGGCTCTCGCGGGTGAACATCAGCCTGGACAGCCTGAATCCAGATCGCTACCGAGAGATCACGGGCAGGGACTGCCTCTCGCAGGTGCTCGAGGGTATAGACGCTGCGCTCGACGCCCGATTGGCACCGGTAAAGCTGAACATGGTTCTCATCGAGGGGATGAACGAGGACGAGATCCCGGACTTTCTGGCGTTCGTGCGGGGCAACCGCGATCTCATCCTCCAGCTGATCGAGCTGATGGAGTTCAACGACTGCAAGCTGCACGGCAACATCGATGCCATCGAAAGCGATCTGGCGAACCGTTCGCGTGAGATTCTAACCCGGCGGATGCACCACCGCAAGAAGTACTGCCTCGACGGTGCGGAGGTGGAGGTGGTGCGGCCACTGCACAACACCGAGTTCTGCTCCTTCTGCAACCGCCTGCGCGTCACCTCGGACGGGAAACTCAAACCCTGTCTCCTGCGCAACGATAACCTGGTGGACGTACGCGGCAGGCGGGGCGCGGAGCTCGAGGAGCTCTTCCGCACGGCGACCGCGAGGAGAGCGCCGTTTTTCCGGTAGCGGCGCTCTTCCACTATCCGAGCCCCGGCGCACAGCAACGGTTTTATCAAGCCGACTCCTACGGGAGTGTATGCAAATCGTTAACGAATATTTCAACGCGCTGCGGCACCTCTACGAGAAATCCCTCATGCTGGAGAGTCCCAGCGATTTTCATCCGGTGCTGCATTTTTTCTTGATGGACTCGCTGGCGCACCTGGACTATACCCTGGGGGTGCAGGCGTTCAACTTCATGTCGATCAAGAACGAGATGTCGAGGGAATACCTGCGGTGGCGCATCGACGAGGAGAAGAAAGGGGAGCGGGCGTATTTCCCCGAGTTCATCAACTGGCTGAAGGAAAATGATGAGGAGATGTTCGAGTCCCTGCCTATGGTATGGCAGCTTGTATACGACCGCGAGAGCAGCGGGGGCTACCGCAGTTTCCGTCTGGTGATCGATCCGGACAGCACGCAGCCCATACCGGCGCGGTTCTTCATCGATGCCATCGATGAGTTCTTCGACAAATCGTTTATTAAAAGCCTGTACAAAGGCGCTTCGCTTGCCAACCTATTCGAGAGTTTCCTGGCTAAGAGAGCTGCCTGACGGTGGATCGGCATGGATGTGGCGCGCCTCTGCTCGGATCTGATCCAGATAGAAAGCGAGAATCCTCCGGGGAGGACCGCGGAGGTGATCGAGTACATCTGCGGCTACCTGGATGCCCTGGGAATCCAGAGCACGGTGATCCGGAACTCGGGCGGGCGCGACAATCTGATCGCGGTCTCGCCCCAGAACAGACTCCTGCTGTGCGGGCATGTGGATGTGGTTCCGGCCCTGCGGGACGGGTGGAAGTTCGACCCGTATGCCGGTTGCCTGCACGAGGGGTTCGTCTGGGGGCGGGGTGCGAGCGACATGAAGGGGGGCTGCGCTGCGCTCCTGCATGCCCTGAAGACCGTTCTGGATGCGGGGCGGGAGCCGAAGGCGAACGTCGCGTTCGTCTGTGACGAGGAGAGCGGGGGAAAGTACGGCATCCGCCAGCTGCTCCGGAAGAATCTGCTCCCTCCCGCTGACTGCCTGATCGCGGAGCCGACTCCGCCCCTGAGCCCGGTGATCGGGCAGAAAGGGCTGTGCCGCCTGAACCTGGAGTTTGCCGGGGAGCCGGGCCACGGATCGCTGTATCCGCGGGTGGGGATATCGGCGGTGATGGAGGCATTTGCGCTACTGGAGCGCGTGAAGGTAATCCATGCAAAGGAGTTCGAGGGTCCGCCCCAACTCGCTGGCATCGTCGACCAGTCGTCGCGGGTGCTGGAGGGAATCTTCGGTGTGAAGGATGTCATGCGGAGAGTCACCTTCAATCCCGGGCGGATAGAGGGCGGAGAGAAGGCGAATGTTGTCGCCCAGCACTGCAGCCTGGAGCTGGACATGCGCGTGCCGTTCGGCTGTTCGGTACGGGATCTCATGGAGTATGTCGCGCGGCATGCGCCGCGTGCCACGGTCACCGTGATGGACTGCGCGGAGCCGGTATTCACCGCGCCCGACGCTCCCATCGTCGCTGTCCTGTCGGCGGAGATCGAGCGCGTGTATGCGGAGAGGGCCGTCCCGATCGTGCAATGGGCCGCCAGCGATGCCAAGTTCCTCCGAGAAGCCGGTTTTTCGGTGGTGGAGTACGGGCCGGGGGAGCTCGCCACGCTCCATGCGGTGGACGAGCGGGTGGCCGTACATCAACTGGAGAAGGCGGTGGAGATCTACCGGGGGTTCATTCTGAAATATTCATAATTATCCGCGTTTGAGCGGTCATAAGGATGCGATTGTATTCTCAAATTGTCATTTCATAGACCTTTTATACTGACTTTTTAAATAATAATTCGATCGGAATGGGCAAATCGTATACGGGAAAGCGACAAAGGACCCATGTGAAAAGGATTGAAAAACAGAATGAGGAGATGCCGCCGCCTGAGACACCAACGTCCACGCCAAGCTGGGGAACCAGTATTATTGCCCAAGTTAAAGCTGATCGGTATCTCCAGGCCCTCTTCGTGTTGACCCTGATTGGTGCGTTCCTGAGATTTTATCACCTCGATTACAACTCGCTGTGGCTGGACGAAGCGGCAACGCTGAATTTTGCACGCCAATCCCCTGCAGAAATCTGGCAGATCGCTGCTGGTGGGGAGTTCAACCCCCCACTCTTTTACTGGATAGAACACTTAATGCTCATTTTCGGGGATTCAGAGTTCGTTCTTCGGTTTGTTCCTGCTCTATTTGGAGTTCTGACAATACCGCTAACCTACAGTCTCGGAAAGGAGCTCGCAGATAAATCCACAGGATTAATTGCAGCAATATTGTTGACATTCTCTCCGATGCATATATTTTATTCCCAGGATGCACGGGCATACACCATCTCTGTATTTTTCGTGATTCTTGCGGCACTTTTTTACATAAAAGCGATGGAGCTTGAGGATTATCGGCTCTGGATGCTGTTTGGAATTGCTGCCGCTGTATCGTTCTGGTTGCATTTTTACACGATCCTTGCGATAGCTGCGATTCTTATGCATGCACTCCTGGTTAGTGCCAAACAAATCCAGGAACGCATCCGATATCTTGCAGTTTCTCTAGCAACGATTCTTCTCCTCACTCTGCCAATAATCCTTGTGGCCATTCCGTTGTTTGCAAAACGGACAGCTTCGTCACCTACATTCGGCTATCAGGGTTGGCTGGTTATCCAGCAGACGTTTAGCCAATTTTCTGGATTTAACAATGCAATTGCCGTTGCTTTCATGTTATTGTTTATTTTGGGATTGACTTTTTGGTTTTCCTCAGATAAGAAAAAGGCAGCTTTTATACTAATTTTTATTTGCGTCCCTCTCGCGATGAGCATCCTTATGTCCTACCGAATGCCTTTCATACCCCGCCATCTACTATACTTATTACCATTGTTCCTGATTGGCGTTGCATATTTTTCATACCTCTTTATGCGCTTTCTTTCTCATAAAACCCCTGTCTATCTGCTTATTCTTTGTCTGGTTGCCGTCAATCTGCCCTATTTGCAAGGATATTATACAACTTATCAAAAAGAGGACTGGAGAGGATTCTCCGATCAATTAGCCGCGATGACAGGGGATGGTGATATTGTTATTACTGTCCCTGATTATATCCATCTTCCATTGGATTACTACTATAGCAATATCAGCGATAACACTCTCCAGTTTGGAGCATCCTCTGCTGCCGAGCTGGAGCAGATATCCCAGCATAAAAAGGGTAACAATAAGGTCTTCTATGTTGTAACCGCGGATATTATTGCTCAGAATCCAGAGGGAGATGCACTGGCATGGCTGCAGGATAAGAGCAGGAGGATCTGGAGCCACACGGGGATTCATATGTTTACTTTAAGGTAAGGTTGATACGAATCGTCAACTCCAACGGACTCCCAAATATTTTACCTTAAAAATTTTTAGCAAGAGCCTAACATGATTGATAATCTCTCTCTTCACATTAATTTTCGATTCCCCCCTTTCACGTCGATGAAGTGCCACCGGGATCTCAACAACTTTCTTGTTATTTATAATTAACTTCGCAAGGATCTCTGCATTAATATCAAATCCATTGCTCTCAATATCCATTGAACAGAGCACTTCTCTTTTATAAAGCCGAAAGATCGGGCTGACGCTGGTAATGTTCGAGCCAAGCATCATTCTATAAAGTGAATTAATTATACAGCTTAAAATAAGCCTAAATAAGGATACATCCTTTACAGAATTTTTTAACAAATATGGCGATCCAGAAACACAATCTGCTCCTGTTCGATTGTATGCCTCAATCAATTTACCGATCTCCACTGGCTTGAATGTAAGATCGGAATCTATCGTAACGATGAGGTTTCCAGTACAATGATTAATTCCAGTTCGAACTGCAGCACCCATCCCTTTATTTGTACCATGTGCAATGACACGCACGTCTTTTCGCATACTTTCAATCATCTGCAGCTGCAGGAGAGTGTCATCCTGGCTCCCATCATCTACCATAACATATTCGACAGCTAATCTCGCACTTTCAGCGATCGAGTCGATAACAGGGAACAGTAAGGAGTCGTAGGTTAGGACGTTCTCTCTCTCATTGTAAAGGGGAACTACAATCGAGATCATTTTTCACCTCTCTCAGCTCTTTCATAGAAAATCTCGAGAAAATTATACCTAATAGGAGAGCAAAATACATCGATAACAGTCTGTCTGTAAGTACAATCGCCATCGAAGTCACCGTATCACAACCCGTTTGGGTGATGAGGTAGCTCAGTGATCCTTCGGTGATTCCAATGCCTAGGGGTATTTGAGAAACCAATCCTGCAATAATCGAGAGGCTGAAAAAAGTGGCTGCAGATAAGGGATGCATATAGAATCCAAAAGCAAGAGCGATACACCAGAGACGGAGAAATTCGAACACAAGAGAGATTAGAGTGATGAAAAATACTGCAGTTACGGGCACAATGGACAGCTTCCGTATATTGATCCGGCATAGTTCATTTTTCGAGAATGAAGGGATTTTTACAATTAATCTCTGTATTAAATCTGCAAAACTGCTTGCCTTCATAAAAAAAAGACCCAACGCTACGAGCAATAATAAAGAGACTCCTAACACTATTAATAATGACTGCTGGATTTCTATAAAGACCATCAAAGCAGCAAATACGAATAGAATTGCCAGTTCAAAGAACCTCTCATAAAAAAGCATTGATGCACCATCGGGATAACATAATGAATATTTTTCTTTCATGAAATAGGCTTTATAGACATCTCCAATTTTTCCTGGTGTAATATTCGCAAAGAAGAAACTTGAAATGCTAACTAAAGCTGACTCGTACCAGGAGAGATCTAGATCGTATTTCGAACTGAGATACTTCCATCGATAGACTTTTATCAAGATATTGCCAATAGAAAAGCAAAATGCTGCTAGCAGCAGTAAGATGTTGGCGCCCAAGATTATCCGGACATTATTGATAATTCCAGAATTCAATATTGTATAAGCGAGAATAACCAGACCTGCTCCCAGCAATAGTCCCTGAATAGATAGTTTCTGAATATCGGGAAGCGACATGGATGCCTGTAACTTTTCAGATATATTTAGTAGGTTTTCACGATTTTTTCCGAGAGGACTCATTCATGCGGCAATTGACTTAAGGCTTATACATATATCAACACAATATTTTTCCTGTATTACTTATGTTCAACGTTCGGTGTTAAAAATTCGTATTATATGTTTTATGTTCAATAGATACTAAGTTGGAGTCTGAATATCAGCGTCTTTGAAGATCTGCGTCTGATCCGGGACGCAACGACCTTCACGACAATCAGATACACATAGAGGTCATCCCTAAATTATAAGACCCCTGATCTACAAGGGCGAGGGTCATGGCATTCCAGGAAATTGATGACGATCTCTGGGAGATCATCCAAAAGAGAATTGCGATAAACCCCCACCTCAAACCGTTAAAGCTTTATCTCAGCTCGTCGATCTCCTGAACAATGAATTCCTTCACCGATTTCACCCTGAACGAGGAGTACAAGCGCATCCAGAGACTGGGAGACAGGCTTGCAGAGCTCGAATCGTTGATCGAGTGGGAGTCATTCAGACCAATCCTGAGCAATCTCTACGAAAGCAATGATGAGATCGGAGGAAGGCCGAACACCGACGAGATCCTGCTGCTGAAGA